>DMOB01000120.1:0-148 GCA_003452475.1 Acidimicrobiaceae bacterium
CTATGTGAAAACAGTAGAGGCACCGACGGGGTTGGCTCTAATCACAGTGGACCCAGAAGATGTTTCGATAGTTCTGGTCTCTGGAGCAAACGCTCTTTTGGATGCGACGCATGTTCGTGCTGCTAAGAAAAAAATAGTTGAAGCAGAT
>DMOB01000120.1:459-13042 GCA_003452475.1 Acidimicrobiaceae bacterium
AAGAAAAAAATAGTTGAAGCAGATGTTTTGCTCTTGCAGGGCGAAGTTAGTGAGGGAGCCTCTAAGGAGGCAGCATCGATTGCGGCTTCAGCAGGTACTTTAGTATTGTATAACCCGGCACCATTTACTGAAGCAGCGAAAGAGCTAGCTGTTCTCGCTGATATTTTAGTTGTCAACAGCTTTGAAGCTGAACAGCTTGGAGATACTGAAACCAATGTAGTTGTCAAGACGCTCGGTGCAGATGGTTGCGAAGTATGGGTTGGAGGAGAAAAAACTTATATCGAGGCGCCTGTGGTTGGCGTTGTGGATCCAACCGGCGCTGGCGATGCCTTTCTAGGAGCGTTCGCAGTCTCATTAATCGAAGTAAAAAATCCGGTAATCGCAGCATCAATAGCTGTAGCTGCTGGGGCTTACTCCGTGACGGTTGCTGGAGCTCAGCCAAGTTTCCCGACGCAGGATGATATCGCTTATCTTCTGAAACGGTAGAGCTGGCCATCTACGAGTCTGATGCGCCCTCGTTTCGCAACTTCCTCCGTTGGTTTTTGGTGCTTTGGAACATAATGAGAAAGACCATGAGAACTGTGAAAGGCAGTGAATAACGGTTAATCAAATTTACGATCTTTCCGACAGGGCCATCGAAGATAGAACTCACGGAATAGTAAAGAGTAAGTCGGGTCAATGTTCCCGAAAGATTTACGAGGATGAACGGGAGCCGCTTCATCTTAACGATGCCAGCGAGTAGACACATTGGATAACCAGGCAATAAGAAGAGCATTAACCAGCCGACTTTGGGAAAATTTCTTTCCAACCAATTGAAGCTGCGATTAAAAAAACTTTTTTCACCAAGTTCGCCGAGTAAATAACCTTTTGCGTCAGCACCGTATTCCCACCCAAGCCGATGTAGAAAAAGATCAGGAGCGAATAGTCGAATAGTCCCGACGGTTAAAAATCCTACGATAGAGCTTTCATGAGCCACTAAAAGAAGCATCGGGTCAGTGCCGTTTAAGGCGAGAAGAGTCAGCGGCGATGAGGAAATCAATGTGCTTGTTAAGATTTGTCCTACATAAGCTGCAACCGCAAAAAGCAGTGGAATAGCAGCCAAAAGTTTGATTCGACGTATATCGGAATCGTTCATGCGAGCTGGTTGATTAAAGGCGGTCAAGGACTCTTAGGTTAGGCGTTAGTAGGTCTAGAGCGGCATGTCTTCTACTATCAAAGTATGGAATCGACGATGATGGATACTCCGCTTACCTTAGATTATTTTTTTCGGCGTGCAGAGAGGCTTTTCGCTGACAAAGAGTTAGTGACTGCGACATCTGCAGGTGTGGTGAGAACGACTTACGGGACTTGGGCAGATAGGACTCGGCGACTTGGTGGCGTTTTAGATAAACTGGGAGTATCTGAGTTCGGGAGAGTAGGGACTTTCGCTTGGAATACCACTAGGCATCTTGAGTTGTATTTCGCAGTGCCTTGCACGAACCGTGTTTTACATACGTTGAATATCAGACTGTTCCCTGAGCAACTTGTATACATAATCAATCATGCTGAAGACGAAGTAATTTTTGTTGACCGGTCGTTGCTAGCGTTGCTGTTGCCGCTAATGGATCAGCTGCAAACAGTGCGCCACCTTATCGTCATGGATGACGGGGCAGGTGACGTTCCTGAAAGCTCTCAGATTTTGGATTATGAAGATCTTTTGTCAGATGCCAACGGCGTCGAATTTAGCGTTCGTGATGAACGTCAGGCGGCATCAATGTGTTACACGAGTGGAACTACTGGCAACCCAAAGGGAGTTGTCTATAGCCATCGTTCCACTTATCTTCATACCTTGAGCACGATGACGGCGGATGTTCTTGGAATAAGGGAATCTGATGTTATCTTGCCAGTCGTTCCAATGTTCCACGTCAATTCGTGGGGGCTTCAGCACGCAGCAGTAGCAGTAGGAGCAACATTAGTTAACCCTGGCCCTAATCTTCAAGCTGAACCAATTGCTCGGCTTTTGGAGTCTGAAAAAGTTACGGTCACAGCAGGTGTTCCGACTATTTGGATGGGCGTGCTGCCTGAGTTAATTGGAAGAGACCTACCAGACTTGAGAGCAATCGCGTGCGGTGGCTCAGCTGTACCGAAGTCCTTGTCGGAGGAATTTAGGAATAAGGTTGGGTTACCGTTACTCCAAGCATGGGGAATGACTGAGACTAGTCCTTTAGCGGCGATAGCTCATGTTAAGTCTTCGGATAACGACCTTGATGAAGAATCAAAGGCCGACATTCGTTCTTCAGTTGGAACTATTGTCCCATCGGTTGAATTTCGTATCTGCGATCCTGGCTCGACAAATGAGATGCAGTGGGATGGGGAATCGAGTGGTGAGTTGCAAGTTCGCGGCCCGTTTGTGACGGCACGGTATTATAAGCGTCCCGATGCAACTGACTCGTTCACCTCAGATGGGTGGCTAAGAACCGGTGACGTGGCTACCTGCAGTGAGAGCGGTTACATCAGCTTGGTGGACCGGACTAAAGATCTAATTAAGTCTGGTGGCGAGTGGATTAGTTCAGTCGACATTGAAAACGAGATAATGAGTCACCCCAAAGTAGCCGAGGCTGCTGTTATTGCAGTCGCTTCTAAACGCTGGATGGAAAGCCCTATGGCTTGTGTCGTTTTGAAGAAAGATGAGGTTATGACTCACGAGGAACTTCTTGAGTTTCTTACTCCGCGTATGGCTAAATGGTGGCTTCCTAGCCTAACGCGATTCATTGATGAGGTGCCAAAAACCTCAACAGGGAAATTCTCGAAGCGAACGCTTCGAGATAAGTTCGCTGATTTAGTGGTGGAGTAGCGCTAGGTGAATTTCCAAAGACCGACTAGGTCAGTTCTTATTACCGGTGCGAGTTCTGGGATCGGTGAAGCGGCTGCTCATTTATTTGCGGAAAGTAATTGGCGCGTTTGGGCGGGAGTTCGAAATAAAGATGACTATTTTCGGCTGAAGCAATTTAAAGGAATAGAACCTTTAGTGCTTGATGTGAGAAGTGATGAACAAGTCGCATTAGCAATAGAACAAATTTCGGAGAGTCATGAAGCTTGTGATTTGGATGTGCTCGTAGCTAACGCAGGAATTGTTAAGGCAGGCCCGATTGAGTTTGCCAGTATTGAGGATTGGCGGGAGCAATTTGAAACTAACGTCTTTGGTGTGGTTCGATTGCTACGAGCAAGCATGCCGTTGATGCGCCGCGCGAGTGACCCTCGGATTATCATAATTGGGTCAATTAACTCCCGGATAGGAATGCCATTGTTGGGTCCATACGCTGCCAGTAAACATGCGTTGTCGGGGCTGGCTGACTCTTTTCGTCGTGAGCTAGGATCAGACGGGCCTAGGGTCAGTGTTATAGAACCTGGAGCAGTGGATACACCATTGTGGGGAAAAGCTAGTGAGATGGCAGCTTCGATGGTGGCATCGATGGGTGTCGAAGAAATGGGAAGGTACGGAGCTGTCATAGCCGCACAGCGCAGAAAAGTGGCTAAACAGAAGAATCAGGTATGTTCCCCGGAAGCTGTCGCTAAGAAAATTATTTTGTGCGCTGCATCATCGAGACCGCCGGCACATTTGTTAGTTGGCAAGGATGCTCGTTTGGCCTGGGCTATGCAGTCGGTGTTGCCGAGTCGATTATTTGATTGGATTATTAGAACTAGGACAAAATCTAATTAACTGAACGATTGACCAGTAGCTCAGATTAGGCTGATAGCCAGTAAGTTACTAAAGGGTAACAATTATGAATGATCGATTGACCAGCGGTAAAGATAACGCTTATAGTCGGGCGTTAATTGACGTGTTTCAATCTTCAAAGGTCAGAGGAGTCTCTATATGAGTTCAGTTGAAGAAATCATTGGCCGCACTGACCCCAACGACTTCGACGCGATTCTAGGTATGACCAATACCGATGTCGAAGAGACTATTCATTACGTGGAAGATAATGCAGACTGCATTTATACCTGGGATTACGAAAAAGGAGCACGGCCTCAGCTCGAGAAGCTTTACGAAAAAGCAAAAAAAGGTCAATGGAATGGCGAAACCGATCTTCCTTGGGACACAGATGTCGATCAAGAAAAGTTAGCTACCCAAGAATATGATGAAGCAGGTGCTCTGGATGCGTTTATCGATTTCAGCGGGACTGGAGTCGAAAAGTGGGGGCGTAAAGACTGGATTAAGTTCAACATGGAATCGCAGAATTGGGCTCTAAGTCAGTTCATGCATGGTGAACAAGGTGCGTTAGTGTGTACCGCAAAAATAGTAGAAACTGTGCCATGGATTGACGCAAAATATTATGCGGCTACGCAGGTGGTAGATGAGGCTAGGCACGTAGAAGTATTCTCGAAATATTTAGAGTCGAAACTATCAGATTCATATCCGATCAATATCCACTTAAGAATGTTGCTTGATGAAATCGTAAGTGACTCTCGGTGGGATATGACGTACCTCGGAATGCAAATAATGGTTGAGGGCCTCGCTCTAGCAGCTTTTGGTTTCCTCTACCAGCAGACTCGGGAACCGCTCTTAAAACAGCTTCTGCGCTACGTAATGAGCGATGAGGCTAGGCACGTAGCTTTTGGCGTGCTCTCGTTGAAGGAAGCTTATGCAGGGATGAACCAGAGTGAATTGAGAGAGCGTCAGGAGTTTGCTTTCGAGGCTGCCTTGCGGATGCGAGATCGTTTCCTTCAACAGGAAGTTTGGAATCGTATGGGTGCAGATGTATCCAAGGTTCTTCCAATAGTCGCTCAGAACCCTGAACGGCTTGAATTTCAGCACTTACTTTTCAGTAAGATTGTTCCCAATTGCAAAAAGTTAGGTTTGTTGGATGCTGGCGATGGTTGGTTGAGAGAAAAATTTGGTGAAATTGGTGTCATCCAATATGAAAATTGGGTCGATATTGAAGAAGAAGTAGATGCTTTCGCAATCACGCGTGAGTTAGAGGCTGAGTCGGCCTTAGGTTAGAGATTTACCTGTAACGATGACACCTGCAGATTCCTCAACAGAACTAATGCTGTTATTAGCGTTGCGTCTAAAAGGATTGGGAGAAGTTGATGCAGTAGCGGACGTCCATGCGCTTGATGTTGATGAGACCGAATGGGCATTGGCCGAGCTGATCGAAAGTGGTAAGTGCGTTTACCGGCCAGTAGACGGTGTGATGAAATATTTGTTGACTCCATCAGGTCGCGAATTCGGTGAGCAAGCGCTTTGGCGAGAAATTGACGATCCATCTAAGAAACAGAAAATTCAGCAAGCTTACAACGAGTTTCGTGGCCTTGAGAAAGGCCTGTTCCAGGTGCTGGCAGACTGGCAAGTAATTGACGGGACCAGCGTTCATCAGAGGATAAACAAACATGATGACCATCTGTATGATCAGGAAATTTTGGAGAGATTATATAACATTGACGTGAATCTTCAGAAAATTCTGAAACCGCTAGCAACTATGTTTTCGCGGTATCAAAACTATGGGAGTAGGTTCACTAAAGCCCTAGATCTAATGAAAAATGGTGACATGCAATACTTGATGAAACCTCTGATTGGCAGCTACAGCACCCTCTGGTTCGAGTTCCACGAAGACCTTTTAGCGACCTTAGGTATCAATCGCGCTAGTGAGGACAGCACCTGGCAGCTACCCTCAGCAACATGAGCGCAAGATTTGGCAGGGTAATCCCAGCAATGGTCACACCATTCGGAGAAGATGGCTCCCTTGATGTAGATGCATCAGTGGAGCTAGCTAAATGGTTAATAGCCCAAGGGAGTGAAGGATTAGTTCTTACCGGCACCACTGGTGAAGGTCCTACAATTACTGATAATGAGGACTGGGAACTCTGGCGGGCTGTCTCAGAAGCAGTTACTGTGCCGGTAATAGCGGGAACAACAACTAATGACACAGCGCATTCCATCGAACAAACTATAAAAGCAGAAGAGATGGGCTGTGATGGGATCTTGGCCGTGACGCCGTATTACAATCGGCCATCTCAGGCAGGGCTTTTTGAGCACTTCAGACCAGTCGCCCAAAACACTAGCCTGCCAGTTATTTTATATGATATTCCTGTACGCTCAGGCCGCAAAATTGATTCAGAAGTGCTTTTGCGTTTGGCAACAGAAACATCAAATATTGTTGCAGTCAAAGACGCCGCTGGAAATCCAGCTGAAACAGCCAAAGTAATACGTGATGCGCCTGCTGGTTTTGAGGTCTATAGCGGCGACGACGGTCTAACTCTCCCGTTGTTGGCATTGGGTGCTGTCGGAGTGATCAGTGTTGCAGCTCATTGGTGCGCCGGTGAACATGTTGCAATGTTTGATGCTTGGGAGGCAGGCGATGCTGCACTAGCGCAGAAGATAAACACAAAGTTGCTAGAAAGTTTTGACTTTGAGTCTGGTGATGACGCTCCTAACCCGGTTCCGACAAAAGCAATGTTAAGGACAATTGGGCTTCGGGTGGGTGAACCAAGACTACCGATGGGCCCGACTCCTGAAGGGCTCGAAGATCGAGCACGAGAAGTATACGCACGCCTTAAAAAATAAATATGACGACACCTGTAGTAATACGTTTTTTAGGTGGTCTGGGCGAGGTGGGGAGAAACTGCACCTGTATAGAGGTGGATGGGAAGTTACTGCTCATCGATTTTGGTTTGATGTTCCCTGATGCGACTATGCCTGGAGTTGACGTAATACTGCCCGATACCGCTTGGTTGAAAACTCGCGCAGACGATGTTTTAGGTCTTGTGATCACTCATGCTCATGAAGACCATGTCGGTGGGGTCGCCCACTTTTTGCGCGAGTTCGAGGCACCAATATATGGTTCGAGTTTGGCTATAGCAATTGCCAATAGCAAAATAGAGTGGGACCGATTATCGCATCGAACATCTCTGCATGTACTGGCTGACAATGAACGGTTGAAAATTGGACCATTCGATATAGAAGTGATTCCGATCACTCATTCGGTACCTCAAAGCTTTTGTGTCGTGGTGCATACATCTGAGGGAGTAATAGTTCACACAGGAGACTTCAAGCTAGATGAGACTCCGGTTGATAATCGTCTAACAAACACGGATCGTTTGAGGGAGTTAGCCAGTGGACCAGGAGTGCGGCTCCTTATGGCGGACTCAACGAATGCAGATAGTCCTGGTCACAGCGAATCAGAATCATCAATCGGACGCACATTTGAAAGAATTTTCCCTGTTTACAGTGGGAAACGGATGATAATTGGTTGTTTCGCTAGTCATTTGCATCGGGTTCAACAGATTGTTGATGTGGCCATCAGTGAAGGGCGAAAAATTTTTCCGTTAGGTCGCTCGATGGTGAACAACGTTCGGATAGCTCAGCAACTAGGAATCTTGAATTTATCTAGCAAAGATGTGTATTCGATCGAAGATATTGACCAATTCGCGCCTGGTGAAATTTGTATTGTATGCACAGGGTCGCAAGGTGAGCCAAACGCTGCCTTATCGCTCTTGGCGAACAATAATCATAGAGATTTGAGAGTGACGAGCGAAGACGTTGTGATACTGTCTTCGCACCCGATACCAGGTAATGAGCGTGCGGTCTATCGAATAATCGACCGACTAACGCGAATGGGTTGTGAAGTTGTACATGATGGTCATGAGCTCGTGCATACAACCGGGCACGCGAAACGCGAAGAATTGAGTTTATTGCAGTCCATAGTTAAGCCTGAATGGTTTGTCCCAATTGAAGGTGAATTTAGAATGCTTCAACGACATGCAGACTTGGCTATTGAGGCTGGGATGTCGGAAGATCGAGTCATAGTAGTTACAGATGGTGCTGAGCTAACAATTGATGAAACGGGAGTTTCAGTTACCGGTGGTATTCCTGCGCCATATAGATTCATCGATGGACTAGTAGATGATGTGAGTTACGACGTGTTAGAACAGCGGCGTAGCTTGTCTCAAAGCGGTTTTGTTCATGTTTCTGTGGTTGTCTCAAGAGAAAGAATTTTAGTGAGTCGACCGGAGATTGCGACTAAGGGGTGGATTGATCAAACTAAAAGTGTCGACATTCTTGCGTCTTTAGAAGTCGAGGTGACTGAAGCGCTAGAACGAGCTCTTGGCAGTGGCGTAGCCTTAAGCGATTTGGAAAGGCTGCTAAGAAGAACGACTGGTCGGTTTGTGGGCGATCGTACTCGACGTCGCCCTCCGATCCTTTCAACTGTTTTCATCGTTGACTGAGAGGCACAAGAGGTTTTCGGCAAGTGGGTTCTAAGAAGATACACGCCTCGCCTCAACGTTATGTAACGCAGAGTTCGGTACTCTCGAGGGTGTGGCTCGCTCTCGCTCTTCTCGCATGAAAAAGACTTCGACTGAATCTCCTTCATCAAGTAGTGAAAAATCTCAAGCGCTAGCCGAAGAGATCAAAAAAAGTCGTGTGGGGTTCAGCTTCAAGGCCGTAGCGCGGGCTGGGCTCAAAGGCAGAAGCAGTGATCTAGCGGGATTAGGTTTGGTGGCGTTAACGGTCATATGTGTTCTGGCGCTATTTGGAGACAGAGCTGGGGTCGTAGGCCGCCTGTTGCAAGACGCAATGAGCGTTCTCGTAGGTGTATTCCGATTTGTGGTGCCTGCAGCCCTTTTATGGTGTGCCTATGAGATTTTTAGAGACAAAGAGGCAGAAAGAACATGGCGGATAGGGTTTGGGGCCCTGCTATCGAGTTTGTCAATATCAGGGTTAGTTCACTTAGCTGGTGATGCATCTGGTTGGGGTTCGGGTCTTGATGACTTACGAGCAAGTGGTGGAGTCGTTGGTGCACTCGCTGCAGAACCGATACGTGGCCTGATTGATGATGCTGGCGCTTGGTGTCTTCTACTTTTCGCTACTGCCTTTGGATTGCTTGTTATCGCCGATATTAGAGTACGCCAGATATTGTCGTGGACGGGCATCGGACTTAAGTATCTATCTCGAAGCGTTCGAAAAGTTGCCGCCAATCTGCAGCGCTTAGGATCTGACGGAGAAGTAGCCACGAGGGAGAGAAAAGTTAGCAATGAGAGCGGTGCTAGCAGAAGCGAAATTTTGTTGGATTCATTTTCGGAACCAGAAATTGAAATACCAGTTTCGCTGCCTGAACGAGATGAACAGTCAGATTGGGATCGAGAAGACGTAGATAGCGGCGAACCCGGTTTACGAGAATCTTTTGAAGCTAACGTTGAGCAAGCTACTGACGAAGAGTTAGATGTAATTCCCGAGCAAATGACAATCGACTTGGCTGCCAATGATGGTGAGACTTGGCAGATCCCAAGTCTCAGCTTGTTGGAGAGAAGTAGTCACCATGAAGTAGACGAGCGGTTACTGCAATCTGGGGCGCGAAACCTTGAGGCTGCTTTAGCAAGCCATGGTGTCGAAACGCGCGTGACAGGGATGGAAGTAGGCCCCACGGTTACCAGGTACGAACTGTCGTTGGGTAAAGGCGTCAAAGTTTCAAGAGTGACTAGCCTTCACAAAGATATCGCGTACGCGATGGCTTCAGCAGATGTGCGAATTCTCGCCCCCATTCCGGGGCGATCAGCAATCGGTATTGAGGTGCCCAATTCCGAGCGGCAACTCGTGGCTTTAGGCGACATACTTTTAAGTCGAAGAGCTGCTGAAGTTAAACATCCGCTTCATGTTGCTTTGGGCCAAGACATTTCCGGAAATGCTGTGATGGCGAACCTTGCTGAGATGCCACATGTTCTAATTGCCGGCGCTACTGGAGCCGGAAAATCTTCTTGTATCAACTCGATTATTAGTTCTTTGCTGGTCAGGTCTACTCCTGATGAGGTCAAGATGATTCTTATTGATCCGAAGAGAGTGGAACTAGGACAATATGACAGACTGCCTCATTTGCTGACTCAAGTAGTGACTAGCCCTAAGAAAGCTGCCAATGCTCTCTCATGGGCCGTTAAAGAAATGGAACGTCGATACGACGTGCTCTCAGAAATTGGGTTCAGAGATATTACAGGCTATAACGATGCGTATGACGAAGGGCGCCTTGCGTCGGATCTAAACGAAGAGCGCGAGTTCGAACGAATGCCATTCATCGTCGTTGTTGTAGATGAGCTTAACGACCTAATGATGGTTGCTGCTAGAGATGTAGAAGAGTCGATTACTCGGCTAGCCCAAATGGCTAGAGCGGTGGGAATCCACCTGGTCATAGCTACTCAACGACCATCAGTAAACGTAATTACGGGAGTAATCAAAGCTAATATTCCTAGTCGAATGGCTTTCGCTGTTTCAAGTCTTGCGGATAGTCGCGTGATCCTAGACCAAGCAGGTGCCGAGCGCTTAATTGGTAAAGGTGACATGCTTCTCGTTGGTGCTAGCAGTGGAATAGCTCAGCGGATACAGGGCTGTTGGGTCAGCGAAGCTGAAGTTCACCAGATAGTTGCGCATTGGCGTAGGCAATCACGTGGGGTCTCATATGTCGAAGGAGTTGAGGGTTCAGAAGAAGTAAAGAAAGCTATTCCGGGAGGAACTTCTGGCGATGATAGCGATGACGAGCTCATGGTGAAAGCGATGGCAATCGTAGTTGAGAATCAGCTTGGGTCAACTTCGATGCTCCAGCGAAAATTAAAAGTAGGCTTTGCGCGCGCTGGACGTTTAATGGACTTGCTGGAACAGCGGGGTGTAGTTGGTCCTTCAATTGGTTCTAGAGCTAGGGATGTGCTCATGACTAAAGAAGAGCTCGAAGAACTCGAAAAAAAAGATGAGTAGTATAAAAATCTTTTAAGCAACGCAGTGAGGTAATTCTCCTTTGTTATAAACAATCATGTCACTAATAGCATGCGCAGTTCCCTGCCAGACATAGCCTGAAGCGGAAATCTCTCGGTAAGCCACATGAAGATTGCCAGCTAATCGTTCTGAATCGGTTAGGGAACTAAAAATTCCTAGATCAGTCGCTATTGCTTGCTCAAGTGGGCTTCGGTTCTCACGTACTCCTAGCAGTGCAGTCGCTTGAACAAAACGAAGATATTCTCGTTGGCTATCGAGAACTTCACTAGTTTGTTGTTTGTTAAATGCAGGTCCGTGGCCCGGAACGATGACCTCAGCATCATAATTTTCGATTACGTCTAATGCCCTTAAGGTTCCTTCGATTGAACCAAAGAGTGCAAATGGAGTGCCTCCGTTAAAGATTAGATCTCCAGTGAAGAGCACCCGCCTGCCAGGAATCCATACGAGCAAGTCTCCTTCCGTGTGAGCCACATAACCGAGGCCGGCTAGCTCTATCGTTAAATCGTCAAGATGCAGAGCAGTGAGACCGGAGAAAGTAATATCAGGAGCTCTGAACTTAAGCTCGCCCCATTCTACGTCAGGGAAAGCTGATCGATAATTTGGGATTCCAGTTTCGACCATGACTCTACGGCATTCAGAATGAGCGATAATAGTCGCATCTGGAAACATGAAGTTCCCGTGTGTGTGGTCAGCATGATGGTGAGTATTTACGACCAGCTTAACTGGGTTTGGGGTAAGGGCTTCAATGGCGTTGATGTAGCTGCGGTTGCGACGCTCTGTTGATGTCGTGTCGATGCTGATGGATTCGGTTTTTCCGACTATCAGACCCATGTTGTTAATGAACCATGTTCCGTCTGGTTGAATATAGCTGAACACGTTTGGAGCTATCTCTTTGAGATTGCCTTGGGGAGTTTCTGATACGTTGTGGGCTAATGACATAGGTGAAGCATACGCAGTGGGCTAGTTCGGTGAGATAAAGGAGCTTGATATGAATGGAAATTTCAATCTTGATGATTTAGATCTATTCAGTCAGGCCTATGTTCAAGGTGCTCCAGAAATATGGAAAGAGCTCCGAGAGCAGTGCCCAGTAGCTCGATCGGTATCTGATGGAGGTGGATGGCTTCCAACTAAATATGAGGACATAGCAGCCGTTGCTTATGACACCAAAAGTTTCTCTTCGAGAGATGTTGGAGTTGCTTCGACTCCAGAAGGGACGTCAATACTAGTTGCACCGCCAATTACTTCTGATCCCCCATTTCATGCTGATGCCAGACGTATGCTTTTGCCTTTTTTTAGCCCTAAAGCTGTCGCTGAGATGGCCGATGGAACTCGTGAGATCGCCAGAGAATTACTTGACCAGATAGACCCAACTTCTGTCGTGGACATTGCGGAAGAGTATGCGCGGCATATTCCTGTACGCGTTATTGGGTCAATGCTCGGTTTACCTAAAGAAGATTCGCAGATGTTTACCGAATGGGCTGTTGACATCTTGCAATCACACCCCGATCAATGGGATCGCAGGAATCGAGCTACTAAAAATACTCTCGAGTATTTTACTGACTTGTCTCGAGCGAGGCGTTTGGAGCCACAAGAGGATCTCGTGAGTAAACTTCATGCGGAGGTCTTGCCAAATGGTGATTCTTTGAGTGACAAGCACGTAATCGGAACGTGTTTTCTACTTTTGTTAGCCGGGATGGATACGACATGGAGTTCTATCAGTTCCAGTTTGTTGCATCTAGCTAAATATTCGGATGATCGTGAACGCTTGCTTGTCGACCCTTCGCTAATACCGACTGCGACTGAGGAGTTTCTTCGCGCATATGCTCCGGTGACTATGGCTCGTGT
>DMOB01000070.1:0-7714 GCA_003452475.1 Acidimicrobiaceae bacterium
TGCTTCACCTCTCCTCACCGGAAAGCAACCTAAGGATCGCATGGACCAGCCAGCGACCCGAGAACGGAACAAAGATTCCTTTGCTAAATATCTGACGCGGCGATGACTGCTACTCCCAATTAGAGGTCCATCAAGATTTGACCGATGTACTGGAGCGATAATCACTTTTCCATCAACCTGCAACCGTTCAATGCCAACAACGTTTAGCCTCAACCAACGAAAAACAAAAATTCTTATAGTCCCCCTGACTAATCTAAAAAAGCCTTCGCCGGCTACGCCGCTGGAAGAAAAAAATCTTGACATCAAATTAGAAACTAGCGGTAACTATGTGAGAAATACCGGACAGGCTGCGGAAACCTCTTCTCTTTGCTACCTAAAGCTATAAGGGACACACGTCGTAAATACGTCAAAGTTGAGCCGAACAGACTATTGTCACAATCAGCTCTAGCACTCAAGAGGTAAGTAGATGCCGCTTCCATCGGACATGGTCGGAGATAGTATTGGTCCCCTTACCCACCACATAGACGAGCGATGGATAATGGCTTACGCCGCTTCGCTGGGCGATACTGAAGATTGCTACTTCAACACACTTACCCAAAACCATATAGTTGCTCATCCGATGTTCGCTGTATGCCCAGAATGGCCGGTCATCGTTGCTGGAAGAGAATTGGCGGAAAAGTGGGGAATCACGAGAGAGGAAACTAGACAAAGTGTTCACGCATCGCATGATCTTATTGTTCACCGATTAGTGAAACCTGGCGACGTCTTAAGTACCTCCTTGACGTATACCGGACTTGAACAAAAGAAACCTGGCGCTTATTCCACAATGCGAATTGACACGATCGATGGTAATGGCTGTCCTGTAGCTACTACTTACCAGGGGGGAATATATTTGGGTGTAGGAGTTTCTGGATCTGACACGCCTGACCCTGAAGCACCCTCAGAGCCAATACTTGGACCTATACCTGAAACTTCAATTCATGAGGTGTCCATCCCTATAGCTCATGGAGCTGCACATACCTACACAGAGTCAGCGAGAATATGGAATCCGATTCACACCGACGCCGAAGTCGCACATAGCGCTGGTTTACCGGGAATAATTTTACATGGCACAGCAACCTTAGCCCTCGGAGTTAGCGCCGTCATCAAGCACATGGCGCACGGCGAACCGAACCGAGTGCGAAGAATTCGAGGAAGGATGGCCTCAATGGTGCTAATGCCTTCAACCATTACTGTAAGAATTATTGATTCAACTCCCCTAACCGATAACACACAAATTGCAGTACGTTTTCAAGTAATAACTGAAGATGATCAAATCGCTATTAGCGCTGGGCTCGTAGTACTTGACAACGTCAACGTTTAGAAATTTTATATAGCTCCTGTTAACGAACTTTGAATTAAATATGCTCAGCGAAAAGAGACAAAGTTCGTTCTAACGCAAGTTGCGCAGCGCTTTTTTCATAGCTCCCTCTTGCATCGCAATTAAATCCGTGGTCAGCGCCCTCGTACACATGAACATCAATGTGTTCCCATCGCTCCTCAATAATTTTCACTCGCTCAAGAGGAATCCCATGGTCTTTTTCCCCGAAATGAAGCACTAGAGGAACAACCGGACGCTCTTCTAGGTAGGGCAAAATCTGACCGCCATAATAACCCGCAGCAGCAGAAATTTTTTTACCTAACCGAGCAGCAGCTACATAACATATTGAACCGCCCCAACAGTAACCGACCATACCAACCCGGCCGGCTTCTGAAACAAAATCTACGGCGGCTTCGACATCCTTTAGAACCTCGTCCATAGTCACGTCATCAAAAGCTATCGCTCGGCCTATCTCAATTCCCTCAGCATCATAGCCAAGCTCAACACCTTTTTGAGCCCGATCAAATAACGCCGGCGCTATGGATAAATAACCTTGGTCTGCGTATCTATCGGCAACGCTTCTAATGTGATCGTTAACCCCGAATATCTCTTGGATTACTACCACTGCGCCTTTAGGCGCTACTTCCGGTCGCGCTACGTAGGCACTCAAGACATTTCCATCAGCTGCGTTTAACTCAATTGTTGAACCCATAACGCTCCTTACAAATATTAGAACCAGCTACTCATAATCAGGTGATCAATTAATTCCTAGAAACCTTCTTGCATTCGTGTAAACAATATCTTCTCGAAGATTTTCTCTATCGATTCGCCTCAATGTATCGTCTAGCTCCTGCAAAGCGCCGGGATAGGTGCAATCATAATGTGGGTAATCTGAGCCCCAGACGACTGTGTGCTGTAACCCCATGTCGGCAAGCTGAGCGAAGGCTTCACCCTCGCCAGCTTCCATTGTCACGAAGCACTGTTCACTGAAAATTTCTGTTGGTTCTCGAGTAAGTCTGGGCACAAGGTGTCCCATAGATTCTTTGTGTTCATCTAACCGCTCCAACCAATAAGGTAGCCATCCGAGTCCAGACTCAAAAAACCCAACCCTCAATCTAGGGTGGTCATCGAGAATCCCGCTCGCAATAATCTCCATGACGGATGCCATCTGCTCAAAAGGATGGCAAACCATGTGGACATAAAATTGATTTTCGTATCTCGAACGAGCAAAACTCGGCATTTTAGAACCGAAACTGCCGTGAATTGCTACCGTCAAATCATGGTCTTCCGCAGCGGACCATACTCGGTCCATTTCTTCTGAGTACAGCTCAAGCCCGCTATATCGTTCTGGTCGAAACGTGATTCCTGTCAGGCCAGCATCAGCGATAAAAGCTATTTCCTCAACGGCTGCGGTTACGGACTGCAACGGACACACTCCCATACCAAATAGCCGTTCAGTGTCTTCACTAACAAAATCTTTCATCCAACGGTTATAAGCCCTAGCGTTAGCAGCAGCCACTTCACCATCTTCTATATCGCCAGACATTAAGTGCACGGAGGGGAACATCAATCCAGCAGCTAGGCCTTCGGCATCCATGACCTTTAGCCGAGCCCCAGGATCATAGCTTCCTGGAACAATATCGTCCCATGTAACATCAGTTCCGTAAGCATCCGGGATACAAGCCGGAGCGGCGCTCACTCCCATACTTTTGCCTTCAGCAAAAACAGCGTCACGACCATTAGTCGTTGGTTGACATTGCATAACCAACTCTCGATATTTCGGATCAGCGTATTCTTCCCACACAGAGGATGGTTCAGCTATATGTGCGTCTGAATCGTAAACGGGTAAGTACGTTTCTGTCTTAAGAGGACCTCTCATGATTACATCCTTGTCGCGAAACACATACCACGCTTGAAAAATCTACTTTTTTGAATGAAGCGCTCTTAAGCCATAGTTGATCGCTGTCTGTACAACAGATAAATGCGACTCCCCAGGAAACTCCTTCCAATGCAAAATTAAGTCCTCGTAATTTCGCGATTTTACTTGGTCATAGAACTCACGATGCGGCGAATATTCATCAGTTTCTAAAGAGCCTTTAGACATAAAAACTTGAGCATCAAGAGCAGAATTATTCTCAAAATATTCTTCTTCTTTACGAAACATAACTTGATCATCCCACCAGACTGACGGACTCGCTAGTAGGTAATGATCAAACATTTTCGGTGCATTAAGAAGAATCTGGACCCCGCACAAGGCACTAAAAGAATGACCAATCAAAGTCAATTCTGAGACACGATATTGAGACGTAAGAGTAGGAAGAACTACAGATTGAATCCAGTCTGCAAAACGAGACGCTCCTCCAAGTTCGGAACCTGGAACTCGAACGCCAGTCATTAAGGGAGCATCAACTTGTGTCGTCGTGTAATCCATAGCTCTTTGCTGAACCAACTCTCTATAAACAGGTTCATCATGAACGATACCAACCACTATTGCTTCTGGGATTTCCCGCGCAGGAGCAAGAAGACGAACAGTATCGACAGTTGAACCAAACGTCCATTGACCATCTAGGCACAAAAAAAGATGGTGATCCCGGTCTCCCGCCTGCTCATATCGAGGCGGCAGGTCTACAAGCACTTGATAATGCCGTTCAACGTCATGCCTACTGAACTGCTGAATATGCGGTTGCCAAGGAAAAGGATTCACATAGAAGGATTTAGCAGAGATTCGAGCTTCACGGGTATTCTTAAAAAAACTATAAGTGTTAGCCGGTGATAAGCATTCACCTAGTAAGCATTATTAATGTTCAATAGCTAGGGATCCTAGTTAAGAAGGAGCACTTGGTGGCAATACTCCAATCACACATAGACACCTCAGCTGCATGGTTTGATGAGAATCGCAGAGACATGTTGGAACAAATATCGATAATTCAGGATTTACACGATGAGGCAGCGGCTGGCGGCGGCCAAATAGCTATGGATCGCATGCGCAGCCGAGAAAAAATGCCAATTCGAGAACGCATATCATTAGTGCTTGATCCTGATTCACCATTTTTAGAAATAAGCTCTCTAGCCGGTTACTGTTCTAAATATTCAGTGGGTGGCGGCCTAGTGATGGGAATCGGAGTTATCAACGGCGTCGAGTGCATGATCGAAGGTAATGACCCCACAGTTCTGGGTGGAGCAATTACATCTTTCGCCGGTCGAAAGATAATGAGAGCTATCCAAATCGCTCGCGAAAATCGAATGCCTTACGTTCAGTTTGTCGAATCCGCCGGCGGCGATCTTCGAGGCGATGATGATCCCGAAAGACAAATGCTTGAACAGACAGATCACTTCGCCGAATCTGGGCGTCTTTTCTACGACGTGACAGAACTTTCAAAGATGCGAATTCCATCGATCACCGTAGTATTTGGCAGTTCCACGGCCGGGGGTGCCTACCAACCGGGCATGAGCGACTACAACATATTTATTCGTAACCAATCAAAAGTTTTTTTAGGAGGTCCGCCACTGGTCAAAATGGCAACGGGCGAAGACAGCGATGATGAGACGCTCGGTGGCGCTCAGATGCACGCAGAAATTTCTGGTTTGGCTGATTATCTCGCCGAAGATGAAGCAGACGCAATTCGTATGTGCCGAGAGGTTGTCTCACATCTGAACTGGCGAAAACTCGGACCCGGTCCTTCCATGGCTGCAAGCGAACCTATCTACAACTCAGAAGATTTACTAAGTTTGATGCCGCGTGATCTTCAAGCTCTTATTGACTGCCGAGAAGTCATTGCCCGAATCGTAGATGGTTCACGCTTCGAAGAATTCAAAGCTAGATATGGCACTACAGCTATTTGCGGCTGGGCTTCTATCCACGGTTTCCCTATCGCTATCATCGGCAACAACGGTCCTCTTTTCAGCGAGAGCGCAGAAAAATGTGCACAGTTTATTCAGCTTTGTAATCAGCAAGATATACCTATACTTTTCCTGCAGAACATCACCGGGTACATGGTAGGTAAAGATTTCGAACACAGCGGTATCGTCAAAAATGGCTCCAAAATGATTAACGCCGTTTCTAACTCCACGGTTCCCCATATCACGGTAATTCTTGGTAACAGCTACGGAGCCGGGAACTACGGTATGTCTGGACGTGCGTTCAACACAAGGTTTACTTATCTATGGCCGACAGCAAAAATTGCGATTATGGGACCCAAACAAATAGCCGGAGTCATGTCTCTCGTTCGGCGAGGCCAAGCTGCGCGCAAAGGACTCGAGTTCGACGAAGACGCAGATCGTAAGACAACAGAACAAGTTGAGTATTACCACGAACAAAAATCGTTAGCTCTATACGCCACTGGTCGAGTTACAGATGATGGGATAATCGATCCCCGAGATACAAGAGACATCGTCGCAATGTCTCTTTCCGCATGCCACAACAACGCAATTGAAGGCGCCGAAGGCTTCGGCGTCTTCCGGATGTAAGGGCTCAATCAATGAACATTTCAAGAGTTCTCGTCGCTAATCGAGGAGAAATAGCTCGCAGAATATTCCAATCAGCAAAAAAGATGGGGCTCTCAACTATTGCCATTCATTCTGATGGTGATGAACATGAAGCTTTCGTCAATGACGCTGATTTCGCTTTCAATATCGGTGGCACAACTGCAGCTGAGTCGTATCTAGATATGGAGAAAGTGCTCAATGCAGCTATAGCAACTGGAGCAGACGCAATACACCCTGGCTACGGATTTCTGTCAGAGAACGCAGAGTTCGCTGAAAAAGTCCAAAACGCAGGGATTACATGGGTTGGGCCACCTCCCGAGGCTATAAGCGCTATGGGAGACAAACTCGCTGCAAAGCGCATGATGGTAGCCGCTGGCGTGCCCACGCTGCCTTCCGTAGAAATTGATCCGAGCAGCGATCTGTCCGACATAAGTAAGTCCATCGGCTTCCCGCTTCTCGTGAAAGCGAGCGCAGGCGGGGGTGGCAAAGGCATGCGGGTCGTAGAGAGTAAAAATGATTTAGAAGATGCTATCGCTAGCTCAAAAAGGGAGGCCAGTGCAGCTTTTGGAAACGACACGGTGTTTTTAGAGCGTTACCTACCTGCCCCCCGCCATGTGGAAATTCAAATCTTAGGTGATCAGCACGGTAACGTGCTCCATTGTTTCGAGCGAGAGTGCTCAATCCAGCGTCGCCATCAAAAGGTCATCGAAGAAGCACCTTCACCGGCTATGAGCATAAATTTACGCCAACGCATGGGGGCTGCTGCTGTCACAGCCGCAGAAGCAATGGGTTACTATTCAGTAGGTACAGTAGAATTTTTACTAGACGGTGAAGGCGACGAGGCTCAGTTTTTTTTCCTGGAGATCAACACAAGATTGCAGGTTGAGCATCCAGTTACAGAAGCAGTTACAGGAATTGACCTCGTACGCGAACAAATCCTCGTGGCAGCTAAGAATCATTTAAGTTTTACACAATCTGATTTATCGATAAATGGGCATGCTATTGAAGCAAGACTCTACGCCGAAGATCCCAGCAATAACTTCTTACCAGCCACGGGAACACTTCACGTTTGGAAACCTGCGACTCAACCCAAAGTGCGATTTGACTCTGGCATTGAGCGGGGATCTGTAGTCAGCGTTGAATTCGACCCAATGCTTGCGAAAGTTATTTCACATGCGCCCACCCGAACAGAGGCTTCACTAAAACTAGCTCTAGCACTAGAACGAACCCATCTACACGGCGTTACAACTAACAGGGATTTCTTAGTGTCTACGTTGCGAAGTGAAGAATTTTTAGCAGGAAACACAACTACCGATTTTATTGAAAGAGTCGACTTAGTTACGCAGCGAGAAGCTGAAAAAGCCGAAATTCAGACAGCAGCAATCTCGGCGGCTCTTTTGTCTCAAGCAGCAAACAGAATGCATAGTAAAACTTTGCGATTCATGCCTTCTGGTTTCAGGAATAGTTCGATGCCTGATGAGGAAATGCTTTTTAATTTTGCAGACACCTCAGTAAAGGTCAACTATCGCCGAAATCGCAACGGATCTTTTAGAATGTCTGTGGATGATGGACAAGAACAATTAGTGCGACTTCTTTCTAATACCGAAGAATCATTTGAAATAACAGTCGGTGATATGAGATGGAGCGCTACCGCAACAAAAGTATCGGACCATTGGTACATAGATTCTCCACATGGCGGCATCTGTCTAATCGAAAAAAGTAGATTTCCCGAGCTCGAAATCGGAGAAGTAGAGGGGGGCCTAGTAGCTCCAATGCCAGGGAAAATATTAGCCTTAGAGGTCACACATGGCGATCAGGTAAAGTCCGGGCAGGTACTAGTTTTAATGGAAGCAATGAAAATGGAGCATC
>DMOB01000177.1:0-13360 GCA_003452475.1 Acidimicrobiaceae bacterium
TTTGAAAAAAGCCGACGATTGACGGTGGCTCGCGAATCTGCCCAATTCACTCGATTTGACGGCAATCTCTCTGGCGTAGTTACTCCAGAAGGAGTTCGTGTCGACATAATCTCTGCAACTCGTCTCGAAGCTTGGGCAAAATGTCCTCATAGTTATTTTTTGCGCCACATCCTCGGAATAACAGAAACTACCCACCCAGAAACAGAACTGCGCATTACGGCATTGGATCGCGGGGCTCTAATTCACGAGGCCGCTGATTCTTTTTTCCAAGAACTCATCAATCAGAACTCTCCCAGCCTCACTCACCATAATTTTTCAGATTCAGAGTTTACGCGAATGCGTCAAATTGGTAGTCAAGCAGCTCAGGATCTAGAAGATAAAGGACTTACTGGAAGGCCAGTTTTTTGGCCACGCGATAGAGAAGCAATACTTAACGACCTCCAAAAACTTCTAAAAAACGATACAAAAAGAAGCCAGATTGGAACCATCATCGCGTCAGAATTTAAGTTCGGCGAAGGCCGTCCAATCCACCGGCTTCTGCCTTCAGGCAAAAAAGTGTCATTTCGCGGAAGCGCCGATCGGGTCGAACAAAAACCAGACGGGAATCTAATTGTCATTGACTACAAAACTGGTAAACCGAACGATTTCAAGGGTCTCAGCCAACAAGATCCAACTCTAAGAGGAACTAAACTTCAATTGCCTATCTATGGGTTAGCGGCTCGTGAGATATTCCCTAACCCACAAACGATGACAGATGTCAGCTACTGGTTTACTAGCGAGGCAAAAGGTAAGTGGAAAGAAATTGGGTACAAAATAACCGACACGCTTCTCGAGACATTTGATGCGGTAATCGAAACCATTGTGACCGGAATTGAGTCAGGCGTTTTTCCCCCTAGACCATCCAACGTAACTTCATACGGCGAATTTATAGACTGCGCTTACTGCGATCCTGATGGTTACGGAACCGGTGATCTTCAGAAACAGTGGGAGACTAAATCTTCAGCAATCGAGCTAATTGACTATCTCAGGCTAGTTGAAGGAAACAATGACTGATACCGCCGCTCTTTTTGATGATGCCCAAAGAAACCAGATAGATAGTTCTCTTGATGAGACTCTCTTCGTTGAGGCGGGAGCCGGCTCTGGAAAAACTCATTCATTAGTCAAAAGAATTATCTCGTTAGTATCATCGCCAAGCAACATTCCACTCCGAAACATTGCGGCTATAACTTTCACCGAGAAAGCAGCAACAGAACTTAAACATCGAATTCGCATCCAACTCGAAGAACTTCGATCCAACGCCAACGATGAAAGCTTTGATTGTTTTGAAAACGCGCTCAATGACTTAGATGGAGCTGCTATCTCGACAGTTCATGGGTTTGCTCGTCGAATTCTTGCCGAGTTCCCGGTCGAAGCGAACTTGCCGCCGCGCTTTGAAACAGTTGATGAGATCAATAGTCAAGTCGCATTTCAATACCGCATGGAAGGACTTCTGGATGACTTATTTGCCGACGAGGACTGGGCTGAAACGCTTCTGTTTGCGGACGCTATCGAGTTCAAACCCATACAGCATTTAACTGACATAGCAATGGCTCTGAATTCCAACTGGGACCGACTCACTCCATTTCCTTGTCCGAACTTACCCACAGACGATTTTTCGGAGCTCATAATCCGAGGTCATGCCATTATAAATCAAATCAATGACTGCTTTGGAGACACAGCTAAGGATTCAATGGTTAAGTTACTAACCAAAGTTAGCCAGCTTGTCCATTCTTTAGAGAATGCCTTCGATGTCACCAGCAGCCTCGAAATTTTACATAAGGCAGTAACCGGCTCTTCCCCCTTAACTCAAAAAGTCGATAGGGTAGGCTCACAGGCTAATTGGCATAACATTCACGCCGTTCGAACCGAATACTCTGAGTTTCGGATTCTCCTCCAGCAACAACACCAGCAATTTGTTGACGCAATTTTAAACCGATTTTTGTCCTATCTCACAGACTTTACTCTTCGCTCAGCTATCGACCGGCGAGTAAATGGTTGTCTCGAATTTCATGACCTACTCGTGTTAGCTCGAAATACTCTTCGTGACCCGCTACATGGAGCTAATGTTCGTTCCGTCTTACACTCAAAATATCAACGCCTCCTTCTCGATGAGTTCCAAGACACCGATCCCATTCAAATAGAATTAGCAGTTCTCATAGCTTCTTCACCTACCAGCGATTCATCACGCTCATGGCAGAGCCTTTCTGTGGAACCTGGCAGACTCTTTTTTGTCGGTGATCCGAAACAATCTATCTACCGATTTCGTCGAGCGGATATCAGTCTTTTTCTTGAAGCACGTAACAAGTTCACGACTGAAGCCACCGAATTATCTACGAACTTCCGCAGCGTCACACCGATTATTGAATGGGTTAACTCAGTATTCAATAACTTGATCCAATATGAGGCTGGTTCTCAGCCAGAATACAAAGGCCTTGTACCTTTCAGAGATCCGGCGCCATCTGGTCCAGGTGTCGGCTTGATCGGACAATCGGCTCACCACAAAAAAGAAAAGATCGATACCATTCGAGCCGCAGAGGCTACGGATATTAGCGCCACCATTCTTGCTGCAAAGCAAGAGGGCTGGTCAGTTCAACGAGATAATGAATGGGCTCCAGCGAAGTTCAATGACATGGCAGTACTTGTTCCAAGTAAAAGTTCTGTACCTTCGCTAGAGAAAGCCTTTACAAAATACGGTATTCCGTACCAACTAGAGTCAGCGAGTTTTATTTGGCGAAGTCGAGAAATTCGGAACCTAATCATGTGTTTGCGAGCAATTAACGATCCAACGGATTCTCTCGCCACCATTAGCGCCTTGCGTTCACCTATCTATGGTTGCGGAGACGATGATCTTTACCAATACCGAGTCAATGGTCATGGAAGCTGGAATTTCGCTGAACTCCCAGAAAACCCAACCGATGACGCCGCAGACATAGCCTTAAAGGGGCTTAAACATTTAGCTTCTCTCTATTCTCTTCGAACTTTACTCTCACCTTCAGAGCTAATCGAGAAATTAATTAGTGACCGTCAACTCTATGAGCAGGCAGTGATTAGTCACAGACCTCGCGACAGTTTGCGCCGACTCCGTTACGTTGTCGACCAAGCCAGAGCCTGGAGTGATGCAACAGGCGGCACTCTTCATAGATTTTTGCGTTGGGCAAGTTCACAAGCAGACAAAAACAGTAGAGCAGTGGAAAGTGTGCTTCCTGAATCCGATAATGACTCAGTAAGAATAATGACTATTCACGCTGCAAAAGGCCTCGAATTTCCTATAACAATAGTGGCAGGCCTAGCCGGAGCGAGCAACAGATCCCGAGGCTTGCAGGTCGGTTTTAACCCTGAGGCATCTAGCCCACTGATTCGCTGCAAGGCAGGAGTTGAATCATCAGGATTTTCTGACTGGCTCAAAAACAAAAGTTCTCTTGAGCAAGCTGAGAGGATTCGGCTCCTATACGTAGCTTGCACTCGAGCATCGGACCACCTAATAATCTCTGTCCATAGACGCGACCGAAGTAATACAAAAATACTTCGTGGCGAAATGAATGCGGCAGAATTAATTTGCGATGGGTGCCTCGGCCCCACAGACACAACTTTTACTGTTCCACCGTTACCATCACAACCAGTCATCAAACAGCGTGAAAAAATTCAGACACACCGCCCTGGCCACAAAGATTGGGAGGCACGCAGAACAATAGCGCTGAGCCTACCAAACCACCTCCGTTCGATTAGCCCTACGGGTATAACTCGACTAGCTAGAAAACATCCAACTACTCAAAACGAAGAAGGGCTTAATAAACACAGTCAAGATTTGTCGGAAATACCCTGGAGAAAGGGCCGATATGGCAGCGCCTTAGGTCGAGCCGTACATGGAGTGCTGCAAACCATAAATCTGTCTACGGGAACAAACATTGCAGCACTATCAGCTTCTCAAGCTGGCGCAGAATCAATAAGCCACCAATCTCAACTGGTACAGGCTTTCGTCACTTCCGCTCTAGAAACAGAAATAATCAAATCCGCTGCTAGGAAACGCCACTGGCGAGAGCTCTATGTTGCTGCTCCAGTCAATGGACTTGTTCTCGAGGGTTACATCGATCTGATGTACCAAGAAGATGACGCTAACGACTTAATTCTTATCGACTACAAAACAGATCAAATCACTGATTTGACGGCTGAAGACAAAGTTTCACAATACCGCCTTCAGGGCGCCGCTTATGCTTTTGCGGTGGAGGCAACAACCGGACAGCAAGTCAAAGAAATGAAATTTGTGTTTCTTTCTTCGGACGGAGAGCCAGCTAGAGTCGAACGAGTCAATGACCTACACCTAGCAATTGCAGATGTTGAGCTTCTTACAAAGCGCGTGGAGGGGCAATGAAACCGCCCATTAAATCACCTATATGGGAGGCAAGAGAAATCGTCAGGCGGTCATGACCATATGCCCCAACTACTTGACATCCGATTGGAACACCTGACGCACCAATTCCTATTGGCGGTACCGTAGATGGCAAATATGCCATGCCAACCATCGTCGTCCATTTAGCTACATCTCGATAGGGTCTGTCCTCCCCGTTACATATGAGTGTCCGCTTCGACCAATCGCCAGTTTGTTGATGGTGGAACGGTGGCACGAAAGATACAGGAAGGATTATCGCATCGTACGAAGAGAAGAAATATTCCCAGGCTTTTCGAATTTCTTCCCGCCGAACATGATGGTCCAGCCAAATACGATGCCCAGGACCATTACTTTGAGTGCTTTGAGAAGTGGCACGTTGCACTAACCACAAACCCAGCATTGCTGCTTCATCAGGGTCTATAGCTGGCCGAGCTTCACGGTCTATCTGGAAGCCATCGGCTTCTAAGGCCGAAACGGCTATATCGACAGTTTCGAGAACTTCAGCGTCAACCGGACAGAACTCATCATCAAGCCAGGCACCGATTTTTAATTTCCGTATGTCGGCCGGGGGGTCAGATAGCTGAACTACCCAGGGTTTCTTGCTGCGAACCATAAGGCTCAGTAGAAGATCCAGATCGGAAGCGCTCCGAGCTATTGGTCCAAACACATTTATATCTGCCTCATTTAAGCCACCATTTTCGTAGTCTAGGTAGCCAGTTGTTGGTATTAAACCAAAACTCGGCTTATGGCCCCAGACTCCATTAAAGGCAGCTGGGAACCGAATCGAGCCACCTATATCAGTGCCTATTTCAAACGAAGTGAAGCCCATTGCCACTGCCGCTGCCGCACCTCCAGATGAACCTCCTGGAACACGCTCTAGATCCCAAGGATTATTTGTAGTACCAAACATTTCGTTGTACGCCTGAATATCGCCAGACCACCTCGGCAAATTTGTTTTGCCCATAACAATAGCCCCAGCATCACGAACAGCTTGGACAACTGCGGCATCTCCATCTGGCACATATTCTGAAAGCTCTACCGCTCCACCGGTTGACCGGAGCCCCTCGGTAGCTAACGCATCTTTCACAGTTATCGGGATACCGTGGAGCGGCCCTAAGGTTTCTCCTCTGCTTGTCTTCTCATCTGCTAGCTCAGATTCACTCAAAGCCCGCTCGAAATCACGCGTAACGACTGCATTAATTTCATGGTCGAGCCTCTCAATACGCTCTATGTAGTGAGCTGTTAGCTCACTACTCGTAACCTCACGTTTTCGAATCAACTCAATTTGTTCCGTCGTAGACATCAGCCCAAGATCAGTCATGCCCAACTCCTTCTTCGAATTTCTGAATTACTTTCCCGACAGGAATAACGTTTCGCTACCACCCGCATTAACGATTACTCCAACTTTTGTGCCGACCCAATCTAGTGTGCCCCACTTAGCAGCCCCCCCACTCAAATCAAACAGTCCTAACTCAGAGTCTTCCATATCCAACAAAGTACGTTCGCCTCGAACAACCAGTTTTATCACCGTGTCTCCATCTATCAGAGCATCTAAATTACGTTGCTCTTCATTTAGCGAATCGAAAATACCATTACGATTAACAATTTGACCATCCCGAACTATCTGATTCGCTGTTTCAATTTCAATTTTGTCTGCAACTATCCCTATGTTCAGCAACTCTTCACCGAAGATTTTCTGCCGTACCCAACCTTCTCCATTCATTGAACGCGTCAAAGCTACATACATTTTTTCTGATTCTCTGAGCACAGCTTCCCCTGTTTCAACACCAAGCGCCTTCAGTGAATAAACAACTTTACCTTCTATCGGGTCGGTCGCATATAGGTACTCACCATCTATGCGTGCCTCTACTGCATCTAGACCTTGGCTTCTAAGCAAACACAACGGGTCCGTCACAACTCTTTCCATAGTTGAAATCGTCATCTCGTTTTCCGTGACTCGCAAAGCTGCTGCTTCAATCTGCCTGACACTACCACTAGCCAAATAAAGCGAATCTTTGTACTCGCGCGATGGATGTTGATACTTATCTTTTATTACCAAAACTCGGTCACATATGTTAGACCCCGACCACCCCAGCACGGAAGACCAATTTCCCATTGTGTCTAGCTGCACTCCTACTACTTGGATACCAGCCGGGAACTTTAGTTCCACCCAATCATCACCTTGTAACGTAAACCAAAGATCATTCGCGTGAGCGGCAACGTTATTTCCGCTGAATGAGTACTTCGTCATAGAACCAGGGATAGGAGCCGTTACTTGCATCCAGCTCCTCGTCTCGCTTAACTCCTTTTGAGTCAAAAGCTGATTATCAGTTCGACTCTGATCAAGATTTTCTGATGCGATAATATTTGGTAGTTCATCTTCCACCTCAGAAGCATCTGCATCTGAAAGCTCTTTTTCTCCTTTCTCCAAAGCACCTGTTTCGCCAATTAAGTTATTTGCAGACGAGGTTTCAAAACTTTCAGACCCACTTGGGGAAGATAGAAAGGCGTATGTTCCAACTACGATGAGTGCAACGCCAGCAAAACTAATAATACCTTTCATAAACTGCTTTTTCAGTCGAGTTCTTTTCGTAGCTTTTTTTCGAATTTCCTCAAGCATTCCTGTGCTCAACTCGACCTGCTCACCGGTATCTTGAAGATGACGTCGGATATCATCATCGAAGCCCATGATTCGCTCCTTTGCTTACGTTCTTGTTCCCACTCTGACTGTCGAGCCGAACTTCCAACTGCTTTAAGGCCCGATTCAAACGACTTTTTACTGTGCCTGGGCGAATTCCTAAGGCATCTGCAGTTTCGTCTATAGACCAATCCATAAAAAACCTTGCAACTACAACTGCTCGACTCTGAGGCGAGAGAGTGTCCAAGGCACGTTCCAAATCAACATCGATAAGCTCGTCAACAAAGGATGAGTCAAAGTTCAGTAGAGGTCTTTTTTCTATTTCTCTGCGTCTCCTACGCAACCAAGATCGAGCCCAATTCATGGCTACCCTGTAGACCCAGCCTTGCGGATTCGAATATTCACGAATTTGTTCCCACCGTTGGCATGCGCGAACGAAAGCTTCATCAGTTGCCTCTGTCCCTAGGTCAATATCTCTTAAAGTAAGACTGATTGCCGTAGCTAGTCGATCTCTGTGTTGAGCATAAAATCTGTCAAAGTCAAGTGGTTTTTGCGCGCGAATATCACATGTTGCAGGCGCAGTTTTAAACTTTTTTGAATGGGTAGGATTTTTTCCCACCATGACCTCTTTAAATTATTTTTCAAGCTACCGGCGTATGTTCTTCCGGATACGTCCTCTGCCAGATCGAATTTTCTGTTACCAGTCGGTGTTAGCACTGCTTCGAACCTTCGATATCAACGACCCTCGGGTCGATACAATTTAATTGGACCTTCCCCAGTCATCAACTCGCTTTGCCGGCTCCAAGGGCGACCTGCATTAGCACCACCATCAACAACTAGTTCTGCTCCGGTAATAAATGTTGAGTCATCCGAAGCTAAGAAGAGTGCTGCCTGTGCTATATCGTCTGGAACTCCAACACGGCCAATTGGTTGATGTCGTCCGAATCGTGACTTAAATTTTTCTCGACGATCTTCGCTAATTGGTCCATGGGCGAGCGGTGTAGCTACTACCCCAGGACATATTGAATTAACTCGGACTCCATCTTGCCCAAGTTCCAACGCAACCGACTTCGTTAAATGAATAACTGCGGCTTTCGTAGCTGTATACAGGTGGGGAGATTCTCCGGCTTGCAAACCAGCTACTGAAGCTGTCGAAATAATCGAACCAAATTTTTGACTCTTCATAACTGGCGCACAGTGTTTCATACCAAAAAAAACACCTTTAAGTAAAACATCGACGGTAATGTCAAAGTCGCTTTCGCTAATAGTTTCGATTGGGCCACGAGCGCCACCAAAGCCTGCGTTATTAAACATGATGTCTAGGTGTCCCCACAAGTCAACCGCTTCAGACACTGCATTTGATACATCCTCTTCGCGCGATACATCTACCCGCAAAAAAGCACCCTTCGTTCCAAGCTCATCCGCTACTGCTTGCCCTTTTGCTTCATTCATATCTGTCACGAGCACTTGAGCGCCTTCTTTGGCAAACAAACGGGCGGTTTCTGCTCCCATCCCACTTCCAGCACCAGTTATAACTGCCACTCGGTCATCTAAACGCCCCATCTATTTCTCCTCCATTACATAATTTTCTGACAACAAGATACCAGAGCTAGACAGCGCTCTGATTTCCTGTTCTCCTGCCCCTAACCATTCAGCAAGAACCGCATGATTGTGTTCACCTCGGTATGGCGCAACTGCATTATTTTCTAAACCGGATTTACTTTGCGAAAACTTATATGGGGTCTGAGAAACTTTTCTTTTTCCACCATCTCTCGCATCGATTTCTATCGAGTTAGCCCGATGAACAGACGTAGGCGAGTCATAGGCTTCATTGGTTGTGTTGATATGGCCCCAAGCCAAGTTGCACTTATCTAAAGCCGCCAACATCTCTTCACGACTTGCAAAAGAGCAAAGGAACTCCTGAATAATAGTCGTACGAGCTAATCGTTTAGCTTGCACTTCAGTACCTGGAGGAGAAGAGTCTTCTAGTCCATGAACCTCGCTGAGACGCTTCCACACCCACCGAAAATCGCCCGCGGTAAGAATCGGTCCGCCCACTGCTTCCCACACCAGCCCGCCCGCTGCTGCATATTTTCCACCGTCTAAACCCACATGACTAGCGTCATCAGTCGCTAAAAACGCGTCGAGCATACACATGTCAATGTGCTGTCCCTGTCCACTCGCTTCAGCCACACGCAAAGCTGCTAACAGCCCTATTGTCCCATGGAGTGAAGCATTCGTGTCAGCTGCGGAAAGGTTTAAGTCAATAATTGGTTGGTCATTCCATGCTGACACGCGCTGAAGCCAGCCTGACTCGCCATGTAATATCGGCGCATAGGCTGCTCTACCAGATTCTGGCCCTTCTTGTCCAAAACCTGATATCGACAACATCACTAACTTCGGATTCAATTTCTCTAAAGCTTCGTAATCGAGACCGTACTTTTTCATTACCCCTGGGCGAAAATTTTCTACCAAGACGTCAGCGGTTTTAGCTAGTTCCTTAACTAATTCAGCTCCGCCTTCTAATCGGAGATCGATGCAGACATTTCGTTTCCCAACATTTTGTTGCGTGTAATAGCCTGCCAATCCAGCTCGAACAGTGCCCCAGCTACGCGTCACATCACCCTCTGGCGGTTCTAATTTAACTACTTCCGCCCCTAAGTCACTGAGAATTCTCCCAGCGAAAGGTCCCGCCAACACCCGACTCATATCTAGAACTTTGATTCCTGCAAGCGGTCGCATTTGTTTCTCCTTTATGGCACACCAGTCGAAGTCTCGCGCGCATCCGGAACTGGCGCACCCCAAACTTTGCATTAAGCCACACCTTTAACCTCTGATTCGCCTAACGTTGCTATTAACCATGGTGATGAACGTAATAGGAACTGAACTCGAAGTGTGCGGAAGTGACCCAGTCACTGGTTTCTACCGAGACAATTGTTGCAATACGGGCGCAGGGGATTTAGGTGTTCACACCGTCTGTGCAATAATGACTGACGACTTTTTAAATTTTTCAAAAGCAGCAGGCAATGATTTGAGCACCTCACGCCCCGAATTCGGATTTAAAGGTCTCAGCGATGGAGACAACTGGTGCCTTTGTGCACCTCGTTGGCAAGAAGCTTTTGAAGCCGGTCGGGCTCCCCTAGTTCGACTCCGGGCAACTCACCTCCTGACTCTGGAATGGGTTTCGTTGAGCGATCTAAAGGCCAACGCAATTGACCTATAAAACACTATCGATAATCAAATAGATGACCGGTACCAGCAACTAAGGTTTAGATGAGGGCGCGTCGGAAGCTAATACAATTAGAACGACTGTATTCTCTACAAAAGACCCGATAATTTCCAGAACTACTCAGACCCAATGCGAACAATGATGCTTCAACGACTTTTTGTATCCGACAATACTCAGTCGTAAATTGGCCGGTCGCCTCTAATAGTTACCCGGTGCATTTCTCGTCTTTCACCATCATAATCGTTTAAGGCATAATGCTGAACAATTCTGTTATCCCATAACGTTACAGTACCCGGCTCCCATCTCACCCGGCACGTAAATTTTGGCTCTTCACAGTGACTCAAAAGAAAAGACAAAAGTGCGTTGCTCTCGCTTGAACGAAGTCCTTCCAGCCGCTCAGTAAACGGTCGGTTTATGTACAGTGCACGTAAGCCACTCTCTGGATGAGTTCGGACAACTGGGTGTGACACTTGAGCATGAGCTTTTTCTGATATCCCAAGTGACATAGACTTTCGAGCTTCTAAACGCTTTTCAGAATCACCATTGAGTCCGTACTGGCTCGCTGCAGAATGAAGACCTTTAAGTTGACCCACGAACTCCTTCATATAATCAGAAAGGCTCTCGTATGCTGCGTGCTGATTAGCAAACAGGGTATCTCCCCCAAATTCTGGAGTGTCTATGGCGTATAGCAATGATCCCAAAGGAGGTCGAGAAAGAAATGACATATCGGTATGCCAGCCACCACCGAAATTTATTTTTTCATTCGCTTCTTTAATAATGGGCGCTACTTCGGGATGTTCATCTAAGCCCTTTATGTAGGGGTGGGTCTCTAATGGTCCAAAATATTTTGCAAAGTTTTTTATTTCAATCGGGTTCAAAGTTTGTTCACGAAATACTAGAACATGGTACTTCAAAAAAGCTGATTTGATTTGGTCAATACTATTAGCGCACTTCGCCAAATTTATGTCGGAGATTTCAGCTCCCAAAGCACCAGATATAGGTCGGATCGTTAAAGCTTGATTATTATCTGACGAGGACTTCAACTGACTAGGACTTTCCATCAAGGGCACGCAGACGTTCCCCCACAAGTCCAATAGCCTCGGTCGCTTTTTCTGTACTTACGGCACAAGGAGTTAAATTAAAGTGACGACACCCTGCCTCTAGATAGGGCGCAAGAAATTCGACAACATCATCAACTGTTCCATGAGGCGTATATTTAGAAAATTTTTCAAATGGGACTTGATAGAAATTTTCCATCTCAGGGCCAACATAGCCCGCTGCTTCATCTTTACTATCCCCAATTCCTACCCAAAGCTGGATACCGTGGTCAGGAGTAAAGGTTCGTTTAGCTTCGTCTGCAGCCTCATCAAAGATGTTCAAAGCCTTCCTATAACGTTCTGGCGAACACCAAATCCCTAACCATCCATCAGCAAATTTCCCTGCCCTTCGAAGCGCAGCGTCTGCTCTTCCCCCGACGTACACAGGTATCGCAGGTTTCGGCACCGGAACAATTCGGGCCCTATCAATTTCAAAGAATTTCCCGCTATAGCTCAACGTTTCACCTCGTAAAAGGCCTTGGACAATCTCGAGCGATTCATCAGTGCGCTGTCCACGAGTGCGAGGATCAACTCCACAAACTTCTACTTCGTGCCTATCATCTCCCCCTACGCCAATTCCAAACGATATGCGTCCGGGAGCCATCTCCGCCAGATTTGCGAGCTGTCTCGCCACCGGAACAGGATGTCGAAGCGGCAGCAAATATACCCCTAAATAGATCCCAATTTCTGGATGTAAATTCGCTAGCGCCGCAGCACTAACCATCCCATCATGTCCATGGCCAAACCTGAAACTTACGTGATCTGCAAAAAAAACATGGTCAATACCAAAATCTACTACACGTTGCAGAGCCTTTTTTCGTTCCTCCCAAGGCCGGCTCCAAAGGTCAAGCGCTGGTGTTACCCCAACTCGAATATTAGGTTTCATGATTGAGGCCCCATAATTAAGCAAGTGCCCCGAGCAGCGGCAACAAGACGTTCTTTATTTGTCACATAGATTCGCACAACCGCTGTAGATTTACTCATAGCAATTACTTCGGCGCTAGCAGTACATACGCCTTCGCTCACAGGGCGAAGAAGGTTAATTTTAAATTCCGTCGTAGCTGCCCAAGAGCCTTTTGGCATAGCGGGATAAAGAACTACACCTAGGACATGGTCGCAGAAAGCTGATATGCAGCCTCCGTGTATATTGCCAATCATTGTCACCATGTCGGGCAACACTTTGAAGGAAGCAACTAATTGACCTGGTTCAAAAGAATCGATTGTGATTCCGAGAAATCCATCGATACCTTTCTTGGGTACAAAGCCGGCAAACTTAGTCGCAGTTTGTTCATCCCAAAATTTTAGTTTTACAGGCATACATAAACCTTAGATCCTTAATCATCTAGGTGTGAAATAGAGTTAGAGGTCTTCCTCATCCAAATAGCTAGATCTAGAAGAAACTCCCGTGCCTGAATTCCGTCTTGCTGACCAAAACCATGCTGTGCGCCACCATAGAGTTTACGACTGACGAGCCCATTCGCATTTGCGAACGCGTCGCACAAATCATCAACTATCGACGATGGGACATTTCGATCGTGTTCAGCTTCTGCAAAAAAAATAGGTGGAAGGTTCGTGTAGGCACCCTTGCTTATTAATCTCGGAATGCTTGCTTCTTTCATTACTTCTTTACTGACAAAATATGCTTCCGTATTTCTAGTTAACCGATTGCCGTGCTCTGTTCTGAGGCTTTTCGCGTACAAAAATCTTTTCAATGGGTCTACCGGAGCCCAAAAAACCCCGACACCGCTAACTGAAGCATCTACTTTGTCAATATCTTCAATACTGTCGAATCCATTTAATTTAATAGTTGGGTCAACCGATAATGCTGGGTTTAATGCTGCCAAAAGTGCTAGGTGGCCACCGCTTGAGCTACCTATGCTAAATATTTGTGTTTCTTCGATCTTCAAACTTGAAGCGTGCATGCGTACCCAACGCACTCCAGCACAAACATCTCTTACCGCCGTAGGGTG
>DMOB01000202.1:0-8008 GCA_003452475.1 Acidimicrobiaceae bacterium
GTCCCGAACGAAGCGCGCTACCAACCTGCGCTACTGCCCGCGATCAACTCGTGAACTTCTGACGATACTGCCAGAGCATGTAATTAACGAAATCAAGGTGATGATGAGACTTCGATATCAGAGTCGCTAGCTTGATCTACCGGCGGCACTTCGTCAGAAACTATTACCGGTACTTCAGACGCAGCGGACATTTTCTCCCCCGAAAGCAGTTTGACAGCGGCCATTTTTAATCGAAATGCATCAATTGGCTTCACAAGCCAGCCATCTGCTTTGGCTTGTTGAGCAAGATATAGGTCTGCCTCGCGATCTAACAAGATAAGAACAGGGATATAAGGCAAACGGCCGACTTCTGATTCGAGTCTGAGATCAAGACAAGTAGCCATTCCTCCCATATTCCCAATCTGTAAATCGAGAATTACTAGGTCAGGTTTAGAGAGAGACACAGCTGGCCTAACATCCAATCCAGCGCGTAAAACTTTTAATTCTGTGCCAGGGTCACTTAGAGCTGCACTCACTTCGTCGATTACCCAGTTAGCATCACTTGCCAGGAGCACTTTCGTCACGGTTATTTAGACTAGCGCTAGATAAGCATCTGAGTGCATTGGGTAACCTATTCAAAATAGAGAAGTTATAAGATATAGGTCATTACTCGAGGTCTCTGTAGCCTGTGATAAACCCACAGGTGCTAATCCCTAGGAGCGAATAAGCGTAATGAGATTCTTAGTAGCGCTCGGTATTATATTTGGTGCGCTTGTCCTTTCACCAATTTTAATGGAACCGTTAGATGCGGATGAGGCTGATTCTTCCTCTCGGAGGATCGTTGCCGTTATAGAAGTAAGCGGCTTAATCGACCCAATTGAAATTTCGTATATTGAGTCACAACTTGAGCAAGCACAGTCGAAAGGCGCTTTAGCTATAGTTCTGCAAATCAATAGTCCTGGCTCAACAGTGGGTGAAACAAGATTAAAAAAACTGTTAGAGAATCTTGAAAATTCAAGTATTCCTGTTGGGGTATGGATCGGGCAAAGTGGAGCCACCGCTCAAGGAGGATCTGCCCATATCGTTAGTGTCGCTGACTTTTCTGGGATAGCGCCAGGTAGTAAAATAGGGCGATATAGCGAGGTAGAGAATTCGCTGTTGTCTGTTACCGCTGAGTTACGGAACCGACGATGGAAGGGAGAAGAAGCAGTTGATTTTGGTTTAGTAAATGTGGTTTCTCCTACTCTTGGCGAGTTTCTGTTAGCTCTGGAAGATGAAAAAATAATTCCGAAGATCTCAGTTGAAATAGAACGTGCTGATGGTTTGATTCAGCGTGGTATAGCCGATGATGTAAGCATCGCATTTAATAAGTTGTCTCTTATAGACCAACTTTTTCATACTGTTGCGAGCCCTGCAGTAGCTTATTTGCTGCTTCTAATAGGACTTTCATTGATTCTTTTAGACTTCTTTACTGGTGGAATTGGTGTTGCAGGTGGTGTTGGAGCGGTATCTTTGATGCTCAGTTCATACGGGTTAGGAATACTAGATATCAGAATATGGGCGTTGATCGCGCTGGTTGTCTCTATGTTCGGTTTTGCGGTTGATCTGCAAACTGGTGTTCCGAGGTTTTGGACATTTGCTGGCTCCTTTCTCTTAGTTATTGGATCCTTGTTTCTATTTGGGGCGCATACGACCAGCTGGGTTCCCTTAGTTTGTGGAATTGGGCTAACTGTTTTCTTTATTTTGTCCGGAATGCCTGCGTTAATAAGAACTCGGTATGGGACCAGCACGCTCGGTAGAGAATGGATGATTGGTGAAATGGGCGTAGCAGTAACAGACATAACTCCGGATGGAATTATACGATTCCGTGATGCACAGTGGAGAGCACGTGTTAACAGACTTACCCCCATAGATAGAGGTGAAACAGCTCGAATCGTTGGGATCGAAGGAGTCATTTTAGAAGTGGAACCTGAAGAGGGCGCAGCGGTTGATTATAGAGAAATGCGAAAATCCGATGAGCCTTGATCCGAGGGCTGAAAAGATTTAAATGTATCTCACGGACGTGTTTTTCAAAAATTGAATCGTTTTTTGATTTTTAACTTGTAATAGTGTTTCAAGTGCGCTTATTGTGCCTCTTGGGGAGAGGGGAACAGATAGATGGCAGCACTGGTAGATGACAGTTGGGAACATAAGGCCGCATGTCGAGGCCCGCAGGCAACAGTTTTTTTCCCACCACCGCGCTTCGAAAGAAAAAGTGAAAAATTAAAACGGGAAGCAAAAGCCCGAAATATTTGTTCCCAATGCTCTGTTGTTACTGACTGTCTAAACTATGCGTTGGAAATCAGAGAGCCTCATGGCATCTGGGGTGGCAAAAATGAAGTCGAACGTAGGCAAATGCTTCTACTTCTTGAGGTTGAAGCGTCTTAGGTTAGTAGTGCTAAAAATTAGGTAATCGTGGTCCGGGTAGCCGTAAGTCGTCGCGACGTCGCGTTATGCCTGTGCGGTCAAAATGAGCGCAGAGCGGTAACGCAAACTTTCGTGTTGTTCCTAAAGCATCTCTAATTTCTGCAACGGTTACACCCTGAGGCTTCGAGGAAAAAAGCTTTGCGAGCAGTGTTGCAGCTAGATCGATGGCAGAAGCAGAAAAAAATATTCCTTCGCTTTGAATTACCAAACCTTTCTGAACTAGTTGGCGTAACTCATCTCGATGGAAGTTATCGGGGAGTTCTGGTGAAAAAAGATTATTTTGAAGTTGAGAAATTATTGGATGATTATCTAAGACATTCGCCAGCGCTGCTTGTCGCGCTCTTCCATCTGCAACATTGATTTCGGAAAGAGCAGGTAAAATTAAGCGTTGACGCTCATCTAGTTGGGCGATATCCAGGCCTGTTGAGCCTGCCTTGTCTACAAGCTCAGAGACCGTTAAACGCAATTGTTCTATTGTCTCCGGCAGTGCTATCCAATTTCCGAGGATAGGGTCGCGTTTTTCTCCGGTAAGCCGCTCGAGCTCGTCCGCTCTAACCCATTTTCGTTCGCTGATGACTCGGTCTGTGCTTAAATCAGGGACTGATTCTGAAGCTTTTAGCTGAGGGTCAACATCGAGAATAGTACCTCCCCCGACTGTTTCGTCTCTACCAAACTCTCGAAGTATAAATCGGTCTCCGGGGATCAGAGAGAGTTTGGAGGGTAAGAAGATACGGACATGTCCGGTCATGCCAGGGGCGAGCTCGTTGGGTCCGAGAACCCTCAACTTCACTGCCCATTCTCCGGATCCGATGTAGATGGCGTAAGCACCTCTTCTAGAGATATCGTGTCCAAGATTTTTTAATACTGTTAGTTCAGCGTCTATTCGAGTAGTTCGATGCCACTTTTCGTCGTTGATGAGAGCAACACCGCGAGATAGGTGGTGGTGGTCGATACCCGCGAGGTTAAGGGCTACTCTGTGTCCTGGGCCGATTTTGGTTCGCTTTTGGCCTTGAGTTTGTATCCCACGTATTCTGGCTTTTAAATCCCCGGGTGAAAGAGTTAGCTCATCGTCGACTCTTAGTTTTCCGCCCGTGAGCGTTCCGGTAACAATACTGCCGGCACCAACTGCGGCGAATGCTCGATCGATCCATAGACGGGGACGCTTCACATCCGGTGCTGAAGGCGCTGTCTCGGTCATGTTGTCGATAGCCACGAGAAGGCTATCTAAACCATTTCTGCTGATTGAATCGACACAAATAATAGGAGCTGCTTCGAGAAAAGTTCCTATAGTTCGTTCTTCTACGTCCATTTTTGCTATTTCGATAGTCTCCTCGTCAGCTAACCCTGTTTGTGTTAAAGCGACGATTCCATGTGTGATGCCCAAAAGTTCAAGAATCCTCAAGTGTTCCTCTGATTGGGGTTTCCAGCCTTCGGGCGCTGCAACAACAAATATGCAAGCGTCGACTGACCCAACTCCTGCAAGCATGTTTTTTAAAAACCGGATGTGTCCGGGTACATCAATAAATGAAATTTGCCGTCCAGAAGGCAACTCTGTGAACGCGAAGCCGAGATCGATCGTGAGACCTCTCTCTTTCTCTTCTCTTAAACGGTCGGGGTCAGTTCCAGTTAGTGCTCTAACTAAAGTCGATTTACCATGATCGACGTGTCCAGCAGTAGCGATTATGTGCATTTCTTCAGCGCTTGGGAAACAAGCGAGTCGTCTTCCTCTGAAATCGTTCGCATATCAATAATTGTTGTGTTTTCATTTACTCGAGCAATTATGGGAGGGTTCTGAGCACGCAAATTTGCGGCGTGATCGCCTTCAAGCATTACGCCGAAAGAGGGGATTTTAGCTCCAGGAAGAGCCCCCCCTCCAGCAACAGCATTTGTAGCTAGCACCGTGCCAACTTTAAGAGCCTTAGCCCGGTTTTTCAGTTCATCTAGAGGAGCTTGGACCATTTTCCAAAATGGAATAGCGTCGCCATCGCGACGGAGATAGGCCATAGCAGTTTCTTGCAGGGCGGAGAGGATTAAACCTCCCGCCCTGAAAGCGCGCATCAAAGGGTGTCGGGAGCAAGCTGCAATAAGGTCGGAGCGGCCCGCAATAATTCCTGCTTGTGGGCCGCCGAGGAGTTTGTCACAGGAGAACATAACCAAATCTGCACCGGCTTGAAGTGTTTGTTTAGCTCCTGGTTCTTCTTTGAGCCAACTAGGTTTACCATCTCTAAGCCAAGAGCAGGCTTCATCTAGTAACCCTGATCCCAAGTCCACAACTAATGGGAGGTCAATCGTGGTGAGCTGCTGAACTGAAGTTTCTTCAGTGAAACCAGTAATGCGATAATTTGCAGGGTGAACCTTAAGAAGTAATGCGGCGTCGTGTATTTCCTTTGCGGATACGTAGTCTTGCAGGCGAGTTCGGTTTGTTGTTCCAACTTCAACTAGTCGAGCGCCTGACTGGCTAATTATCTCTGGCACTCGAAACCCTCCACCGATTTCAACGAGTTCTCCGCGAGAAACGGCAACTCCTTTATTAGTGGCTAATGCTGCTAGAACTAAAGTGACCGCAGCTGCACAGTTGTTTACGACTATTGCGGCCTCTGCCCCAATTAACTTAGCAATGAGTTTTCCGGCGTGTTCTGAACGCGATCCTCGTTTGCCTGACATGAGATCAAACTCAAGGTTTGTTGCTCGCGGCGGTTGTGAGTATCCAAATTGAGCTCGACCCAAGTTAGTGTGGAGAAGCACCCCGGTTGCGTTAATCGTCGGGCCCAGAAGAGAACGATATAGAAGTTGGGCGTGCTGTCGAGCAGATTCTGGGTCACCGGATGCAATCGCCAAACGTGCCGCATCCACAAGTAGCGGTTGTGGCAAATCGATATCACTGATGGATCTGGCTAGAGCATCGACGGATGGAGGGTGCACATTCGTGAATGATAGAGCCGTAATAGCCTATTAGGCCATGAAATTTGAACAAGAGATCACTCAGTGCTCTTAGAAGGTAAGATTCTATGAGTGTCTGTTCTATTTGTTTTGTTTATTTTGGTACCGATAGCCGAGCTCTTTTTAATTATAAAAGTTGGCGCCTTTCTGGGTATTTTTTCTACGCTGGCGATTCTCATTCTGGATAGTTTCATTGGCGCGTGGCTTGTTAAACGCCAAGGTTTAAGTCTTATTCGAAGAGCAAAACTTCGAATGTCGGCAGGAGAAATGCCTGGGGACGAGCTGGTTACAGGATTAGCAGTGTTAGTTGCTGGCGCTTTGATGCTGACTCCGGGCTTTCTGACGGATGCTATTGGGATGGCTTTATTGATAAGTCCTATCCGTTCGGTGTTGATAAAATTTGTGAAACAAAAATTCGAAGGAAGAATTGGTGGAACAATTAATATTCAAGAGAATAAACCCACGTCACCAAATAATCTTAATAGCGAACTAAATCCATTTGATTCATCAGGTGAAGAGTAGTGAGTGTTTCTGTGCCCTTTCCTGTTCGTAAAGCTGCCACAGTGATGCTGTTGAGAGACGGTGCTGACGGCCTTGAAATTTTTATGTTACGACGTAATCCCAAGTCTGTTTTCGTACCAGGACAGTTCGTTTTTCCTGGAGGGGCAGTAGATGTTTCGGACTCAAAAGAATCATCACTAGAGGATATTTGTGTTGGTTTAGATGATTCGGAAGCTTCTCAGCTTATGAGCATTGAGTCCGGCGGTCTGTCCTATTGGGTAGCGGCAATTCGTGAGTGTTTTGAAGAAGCGGGAGTTCTACTTGCGAGACAAGATGGAACTGTCATGAGCTTCGACGAACCTGAGACTTATGAGAGGTTTGAGGGATACCGAAGCCAAGTTTATGATGGAAGTCTAAATCTCCGTGACATGTGTCGACAAGAAGGATTGCATCTCGATCTAAATGACTTGCGATACGTTAGTCACTGGATAACGCCTATCGGCCCCCCTAAGCGCTTCGACACACGCTTTTTTTTAGCACGTTCTCCTGAGGGGCAAGAACCTCTTCACGATGGTGGCGAAACTGTTGAAAGTTGCTGGATCACTCCGCGAGAGGCACAGAGACTGCATAGCGACGGAAAATTCGAAATGATCATGCCCACTGTCGCTAATTTGGAGCCACTCTTGACTTGTCCAAGCGTGAACGATGCAATGGCTTGGGCTGAGTCTTTAAGCGAAATCCCCGCAATTTTGCCGGCCATTAGCGTAACGGAGAATGGCACTGAGGTATACATGCCGGGCGAAGCAGGTTATGAAGAAGCCTTGGCTAACCCTCCAGGGGAGGGGTCAACTCATTAACTGGTGCCATAGCTATTTACGAGGATTTCCAACGGAAACTGAAACTTCACTTATGGTGTGCGCAGAGCAACTGCTCAAGTCTAGAGGCGGAGCGATATCCGATAGTAAGCGCTCAACTATTTGGTTGAAAGCCGCAGCTGCTGCACCGGTGTTGCCGGTAGATACAGGTGTTCCGCTGTCACCGCCTGCAGAAACACTTGGTTCTAAAGGAATAGAACCAAGAAGCGGGACATCAATCTCGGTTGCTAAACGAACCCCGCCACCTTCACCGAAAAGTGGCCATCTAGTGCCATCTGGCGTAACAAAGGCAGACATATTTTCAATAACACCAAGTATTGGCATGTGGCTTCTTCGAGCCATGTCGGCGACTCTAACTGCAACTTTTTGGGCGCTTAATGCAGGAGTCGTTACAACTAGCATCTCAGCTTGTGGAAGAAGGCGAGCTAGAGCCATCTGCACATCACCGGTTCCAGGTGGCATATCAATCAACAGGTAATCGAGGTAACCCCATTGCACGTCGCGAAGAAACTGCTCAACCGCTTTAGCTAGCATTAAGCCGCGCCACATGAGGGCGGTCTCTTCGGTGTCGATCATTAATCCTGTTGACACAACTTTAAGAACACCGCTGCCTTCTGAGCGTTCTTCGGGAATAATTTTTGGGCGGGTTGAATCACTATCAATAATTTTTGCTTCGAGTCGAGCGTCAAGTCCAAGCATTCGGGGAATGCTAAATCCCCAAATGTCCGCGTCAAGTACACCTACTGTGAATCCTCTGCTAGCGAGAGAAGCAGCAATATTTACGGTTACTGAGGACTTACCTACACCGCCCTTGCCTGAAGCAATAGATAGAACCCTTGTCGTGGGTTGTATTTCGGTTGGAGATGCATTATCGCGAGCATATTTTCGTGCGCGTTCCATGACGCGCGCTTTCTCTTCAGCGTTTAATTCATCCCAGTGAAGTTTTACTTCTTCGATCCCCGGCAGCGACTTGACACGAGTTTCACAGTCTCTTTTTATTGTCGCTCGAAGTGGGCATCCAGCGGTGGTTAAAGCGATCGTGATGTGAGCAGTCGACGTCTCTCGGTAAGCCGACCTGACCATGCCAAGATCGACGATGTTGTCATGAAGCTCAGGATCAATTACTCCACGTAGGAGCCCGATGATTGCATCGTCGTCAACCTGAGTTCTGGTCATACCCTTGAGGTTAGCGTTGTTGTGGTGAACGTTAACCTTAAGAGCGCGTTCCTGTGAAGTGAGATGAAAGA
>DMOB01000202.1:8403-17304 GCA_003452475.1 Acidimicrobiaceae bacterium
GCTGTGAAGGTACAAGAACTGATTGAAGCAGAAGGTGATGCTAATTTGGCGTTGCGAGTTGCTGTTCGACCGGGCGGCTGTTCGGGTTTCAGTTATGAAATGTTTTTTGATAGCGAGACGGAAAGTGATGATCTCTTCCAGGCATATGGTGACATTCGGGTAGTTTCTGACCCGATGAGTGCACAACTTCTTGAAGGAGCTACCTTGGATTTCAAGGATGGTCTAATGGGATCCGGTTTTGCTATCGATAACCCGAATGCGCAACGAACTTGCGGTTGCGGTAGCTCATTTAGCTAAATAGCGAGTGAAAATACTCATTTACTTTTTACTTTTAGTGATGGACGACCCGCAGGGGTCGTCCATCACTATCTAAAGTCATCAACATTTTTATAAAATAAGTAAAAGTTCTTTGAGTTCACGCCTATCCCAAATGTGGTCAAGACGTTTTATTACTCTGCCATCCCTATTAATCAAAAAAATAAATGGTTCGTAGATAACTCCTGTCGCTTTAATGATCGGAGCCAGTTCTCCAAGATCATCAGAACTAGGGTTTACATAAACTTCGGTATGTATTACGTCGATTTCTTTGTTAGAGGCATTAATTTCCTCTATCAATATTTCTAGAACTGGACCACACATCCAAGTAGTGCCGCAGAAAGCTGGTGTACTCGCGATTAGTAGCGTTGATCTGGGTCCGGTTAAAGAAGCATCGAGTGATATTTCATGAAATGGGCAAACTGGATTACGTGTGCAAATTACTGAAACACCAGCGCTGTCGTTATTGGTAGGGGTCTTAAGAGATGGAAATGAGTCTCCAGGCCAAAAAATTTGACTTGACTCTTTTGATTCTGGACTTGTGAAACCCACGTAATTGCCGTGGTTAGGGGTCTGAAAACGAAATTCGTAAACCCCAGCAGCAGGGAATATTGTATTTACAGGATAATAGGGCAGTGCTACTCCATCTATATGTCGAGCTGCTTCTGATATTTGAACTGTTTCCCCAGAAGGGCTGATGACCTCTACTGATATTTTTTCTGGAGCTGAATCTCCTAAGTTGCCATCTTCGTTTCGAAATGACCAAACTGTGCGCTGTGGACCAGCGTTTGCAACAACTGTTTGGTCAGAGAACCATTTTGTTGCAGCTCGACTGAATTGATTTTCTGAACGAGAGAATCCGCACCCAGCTGTGGCGATTGCCCCTGCTATCCCCGCCGCACTGATTGTCAGGAAACGGCGCCTACTTATCGAATCAGGCATCCAAATTGATTTCCTCACCATCGAAAATCTACTGCATGCGAGGGGGATTGAGACGGAACTTCGCTACTCATTAAAACTGAGTTAGTCTTTGGTCAAGTCAGGTTTGCCTGACAGTGAAATATTTTTATATCTGGTTCTGATGAGAATGAGTAACCAGAAAGCTCGAGTCAAATACAACTTCATACGGTTAGAGCAAATAGAGCCCACCCGAAATGAATATAAAAGGAACAAAACATTTATGTCGAAACCAATAGCTCACTATTCAGCGTCCTATCGTGCAGGGGATTTACTTTTCGTATCAGGTCAACTCGGGGTTAAAGATGGCGAATTAGTGGAGGGCGTTGAAGCTCAAACTATTCAAGCGTTAGTCAATATGTCGGCTGTATTAACAGAGCATGGTGCGACTCTTGAGAACTTGGCTAAATGCACTGTGTTTATGACAGATATAGGCAATTTTTCGGTTATAAATTCGGCGTATGCGAAAGCCTTTAGGGATCACCGTCCAGCGAGATCGGCAATCGCAGTTAGGGCTCTTCCGTTAGGCGGCCTTGTGGAAATAGAAGGTTTTGCCCATTTGGGTTCCGCATAATTTACTTTCAAAATAAAGTATGGCTAAGGTTGCATTTTGTTTTAATTTTGCGGTCGACTGAATTTGTGAAAGCTAAAACTTTGTTAAACGGCGGATATCAGTCGGTCGGTGATCCAATCTTCGTCGATGCTAAAAAGAAGTAAATTATTGCGGTAGAGCCTGAGAGGAAAGTAATTCTTCTAACGTTTGGGTGAAGTTTGTAATCTCCGCTTACTAAGTTCGACAGTCTAAGCATCGTTAGTTTATGGTTCGGCTTGAGGTTTGTATGAAAGTCTCTGTCAGCTCGAAAGCAAAATCTTTGATCTCCCGCCGAGGTAGGGCGGTGGTTGTCGACTGGATAGCTCCAACATCTGGTTGAAGCCCTCAAAAATCGCAAATGTCGGTCGACATTCCACGAAAAGGAAAAAATCTTTCAGGATACATAATTCATGAAATTGATGATATTACGGTTTTAGTCGACCCTTTTTTGAACAGTCAGTTCGGCGAGTTGGTTGTCATAGTGAAAGGTTTAGCTGGTCGAAAAATTGTTGCGGTTTTCAATGCTAAATCGGGTGAAGTAAAATAAGTGCGATTTCCATTAGCTTGGGTGCCATATTGGATTAGAGCTAGATCATGATTTCACTCAACGAAATCGGTATTATCAATGCCATGGCAGGTGGAATAATAATGGCGGCTTTGTTGCTGTTGAGCCCATTGATAATACCGATGAGCCTTGCAGCTTTGGCCGCCTTAATGGGCGGGATGCTAAAACGTGATGCTGAAGAGCGACATGAAGGAAGTAGTCTCGTGGAGACGAACTATTAGGAAACAATAGGTTGTCTATCTAAACGGTTTATTGCCAACGTGATTTACCGAATCTGTAGCCAACACTGCGTACTGTTTGAATCAGATTAGCGTTCTCTTCACCTAGTTTGGCTCTCAAACGGCGTACGTGAACGTCGACAGTTCTGGCTCCTCCATAGTATTCATAGCCCCAAACTTGGTTAAGCAGGATTTCTCGTGTAAAGACACGACCAGGAGCTACCGCTAAGAACCGAAGTAGTTCATATTCCATATACGTCAAATCGAGAGGTTGACCCTCGACTACAGCTTCGTATGTTTCGAGGTTAATTACTAAGGGGCCGTATTCAATGAGGTCGGTAGTGCTTCTATCTAATTCGCTGGCAAACAATTGGGTTAGTCGTGTTTTTAGTTCATGATGGTGGAAAGGGTCTAAACAAAAATCATCAAAAAGTTCGTCGCTCAGTTGCAGCTCATGAAGCTGATTTTCTCTAATAAGAAGGATTAATGGTTCGATAGGAATATCTTTTCTGCGAAGCAATTGAACAATCGCCCACCCTCGTTCAGGGTCTTCACCAAGTTGAACGATGGCGCCAGCCCAACCGCCTTCAGGTTCTAAGTCAACAACATCATTCTCAGTAACGATACGTTTCCAGACGTAACCACTTAGATCTAGAAGTCGAGTCAATTCAGGAGAAGCCTCAGGGGTGTAGAGCGCTATAGCTGACATGAGGTAACTCCAATCACAAACTTGAGTAGTAACGGTCAAGCTCGAAGGGTGTTACTTGAGTCTTATATTCGGCCCATTCAAGACGTTTGTTTCGTAGAAACCATCCAAACAAGTGTTCACCTAAGGTTTCGCGAACAAGTTCACTCTTTTCCATTTCGTCCAGTGCCTCCGACAGTGACTGTGGAAGCTGATCTTGATCTATAAGGCCGCCGTGTTCTGTGTAGCCGGTCATGGAAGGGGGAGCTTCTAGTGGTAATTCGTAACCCATCTCGATTCCTTTCATGCCAGCAGCGAGGATGACTGCGAACGCTAGATATGGGTTACAAGCGGGATCTGGTGCCCTGTACTCTATGCGCGTTGAGTCTCCCCCTGACCCTGCTCGAGGAGTCGGAACTCGAATTAAAGCCGCCCTATTTGATCTCGCCCACGAAACATTTACGGGGGCCTCATACCCGGTGATGAGACGTTTATAGCTGTTAACTAGTTGATTGGTGATTGCTGTTATCTCACGCGCATGATGGAGCAGTCCTGCGACGAAATGTTTTGCTGTTTCAGACAACCCGTCTGGGCTATTTGAGTCATAAAAAGCGTTTTTTCCGTCCCGGAAAAGAGATAGGTGTGTATGCATGCCTGAGCCCTGTTCGCCTGCCAGGGGTTTAGGCATAAAAGTTGCATGGACTCCATGTTCAAGTGCTATTTCACGCACTATGAGGCGAAAAGTCATGACGTTGTCAGCCATCATGAGAGCGTCTGTATAACGAAGATCAATTTCGTGCTGGGATGGAGCATCTTCGTGGAAAGAGTACTCAACTGAAATACCCATTGCTTCAAGACTTGAAAGGGTGTGCCTTCTTATATCGCTGGCAATATCTGCAGTGGTTAGATCGAAGTAGCTGCCCTTGTCGAGCGGGATTGGGATCCCGTTTCTGTTTTGTTCGAAAAGAAAGTATTCCATTTCGGGCGCAGCAAAAAATGTAAACCCTTTTACCCTGGCTTGTTCCATAACGCGCCTAAGAACGTGACGAGAATCGCCGGGGAAAGGAGTCCCATCAGCTCGTTGAATGTCGCAAAACATGCGCGCAGCATTTTCGTCATTATTCCCCCAACGCATTAGTTCAAAGGTTGTTGGATCGGGCCTTGCCAGCATGTCTTCTTCTCTTATTCGGGAGAATCCATCTATCGATGATCCATCGAAAACCATGCCATCTTCAAAAGCTGGCTCGAGCTCAGCAGGCGAGATAGCGAATGACTTTAGTTGACCTTGTACGTCAGTAAACCAAAGACGAACTATGCGGATGCCTCTTTCTTCGACTCTTCGAAGCACATAATCTTGTGGTCTCTCCATAGAATTACTCAGTTCTCTTTGTCTTAGCTGATGCTGATTTGTACTTTTGAATCGATTTTGAATCGATGTGTTTAATCTCTCTCAGCCATTCTTGACTGTTAGTAGCCTAGACCTACCACTTCACGAAATAAGTTCATATTCTGTTCACATAAGCACAATACGTTGGTAAATCAACCTCTAGTTAGTGTTTTTGGCCTAATAGAAGACTAATAGAAGTGTGAGGCTTGTCGTTTAACCCATTGGAATTGTTAGGTTTTGCTGTTGATACCCCCTTACATTCATTCGAAAAATTTGAAAATACTTGAAAATTCAGGAGTAAAAAGTGGTTTATAGGGCCGAATACATATGGATTGACGGAACGGAACCGACTGCAGAGATTAGGTCTAAGACTAAAGTCCTTGCAGATGGTGATGCCCCTGGAATATGGGGTTTCGATGGATCAAGTACGAATCAGGCGACTGGCGACAATTCGGATGTTGTTCTCCAGCCTGTTTTTCAGTGCCCCGATCCGATTCGCGGTGGCAACAACATTTTGGTCTTGTGTGAAACATCGCTGACTTCGGATTTGTCACCCCACCCGACGAACACTCGCGCTGCGGCACGAGAAGCGTTGGAGCAATATGGCTATCAAGAACCATGGTTTGGATTAGAGCAGGAATACACAATGTTGGATCCAGTGACAGGCTGGCCGGCTGGCTTTCCTGCGGGTGGGTTCCCTGCCCCACAAGGACCCTATTATTGTGGAGTTGGCGCAGTAAAAATTCGCGGACGCGAGATTGTTGAGCTGCACACCAGCTGGTGTATTGAAGCTGGTCTCGCGATTTCAGGAACGAACGCGGAAGTTATGCCTGGCCAATGGGAATTTCAGATTGGTCCAGTTGACACTGTCACGGTCGGCGACCATCTTTGGATTGCTCGCTATCTTCTCTACCGCGCTGGAGAAGAGCATGGATTAGAGATCAGTATTGCAGCGAAGCCGATGAAGGGTGATTGGAATGGGGCCGGTATGCACACGAACTTCTCGACCAATGCCATGCGCGAAAGCTACGAGGCGGTAGAAAAGGCTGCCCAATCAATGGGTGCTCCTGGAAAACCAGAAGAGCACCTACTGGGCTATGGAGCTGGGATAGAGGATCGTCTTACGGGTGCTCACGAGACACAGCGTTTCGATCAGTTCAGTTATGGAGTTTCTGATAGAGGAGCTTCGGTCAGAATTCCTTGGCAAGTGGCGCAAGATCGAAAAGGTTACATAGAAGACCGCCGGCCGAATGCGAATGCAGACCCTTATGTTGTCGCTACTTTGATGACTAATACTTGTTGTGAAGCGCTTGCTTAAAAAGTTGTAGATATTTCGAAACTTTAAGAAAATACTATGTTGGCAAATGGGGCAGGAGCGTAGTCCCCTGTCCCATTTGTGAATTTTAGAGAAGACTTTTCTATTTCCGGCAACTGTTACTGTTGTTGCTCTCCTACTCTCAATAGGGTGCGAAATATTCGGGTGGCGATGGCCCAACTCAATTTAAGAGTCGGTGACCTTAGCGAGAACAAACAAAAAATTCTTGATGCTTACAAGATTGCAGTTGAAAATGAAGCAGATATAGCTGTTTTTAGCGAATTGACGATTACTGGGTATCCCCCTGAAGACCTCTTACTAAAACCGAAGTTTGTAGAAGAAGCCTATAAATGTGTAGAACTATTGGCATTAGAAACAAAGCGAACTGTGGCAGTAGTTGGATTTCCAGAATTTCATGATGGAGATCTCTACAACGCAGCAGCACTGTGCGCCTATGGTGAGATTTTGGAGATCTACAGAAAGCAATTTTTACCAAACTACTCTGTCTTCGATGAGGCTCGGTACTTCAAAGCTAGTCAAGTGCCCAGCGGGTTATATGAGATCAATGGTGTTCTCGTAGCGTTGTCTATTTGTGAGGATCTATGGGTGGACGATGAACCAAATTGTTCAGTGATTCCAGACGGAGCTGAAGTGGGAATAAGCCTTAACAGTTCGCCTTATGATTATAAGAAACAAAAAAATCGTGAAAGCATTGTGAGTTCCAGAGCAGTTGAGTCTGAGATCCCCATGGTTTATGTAAACCAGGTCGGCGGACAAGATGATTTAATATTTGACGGTAGCTCGTTTGTAGTCGATGATCACGGGAATACGATATGCCGATTGCGAAAATTCGTTGAAGAAGTTGCGCTAATCGATATTAAGATTACGCAAAAAAATCAAAGAGACACGTCGAGAAATTGTGCTGTCATCTCTTCTAAAGTTCAACGAACACTGGCTATAGAGCAACCAAAGGTACTTCAGGACCTAGATCGCTCCTCAGAATTGTGGAATGCTCTCGTATTAGCTACGAGAGACTATGTACAAAAAAATGCGTTTACGGATGTTGTCGTAGGATTGTCGGGTGGAATAGATTCGAGTTTGGTGGCAGCGATTGCTGTGGATGCAATCGGAAGCGATCGAGTTCACGGTGTTTCTATGCCTTCTCGGTATTCCAGTAAGGGTTCGCGTAGTGATGCCCTAGAACTAGCAAATAACTTGGGGATTAGCTGTCAAACTATTTCTATTGAACCGGCTCATCAAGCCTTTCTTGAAAGTCTTACTCCGGCCTTTGAAGCAAAAGAGCCTGATACAACAGAGGAAAATTTACAGAGTCGGATTCGAGGAGTTCTGATGATGGCGCTGTCAAATAAATTTGGGTGGTTAGTTTTAACTACTGGAAATAAAAGCGAGACAGCAGTGGGTTACTCAACTCTTTATGGAGATACTGCGGGAGGTTTTGCGGTTATTAAAGATTGCCCAAAACTTTTGGTCTATGAACTTTGCGAATGGAGAAATAACGAATCTGAAATACCCTGGATTCCTATATCTTCCATAAATAAACCCCCATCTGCTGAGTTGAGACCTGACCAAACAGATGAGCAATCGCTGCCTAGCTATGAAATATTAGACCCGCTACTTGAGGCATATATCGAAGATGATTTAACTGCGTCTGAACTCGTAGCTGAAGGCTACGACTCAGAATTGGTGGTTCGTATCACCAGACTCGTTGATCTTGCCGAGTACAAACGTCGCCAATCCCCGCTAGGCCCACGGATAACCCCCAAAGCTTTTGGAAAAGATAGACGGTTACCGATAACAAATTTGTACCGCTAGCGATTAAACTTTGATGCAAACGAACGACCGGTAAGTTGTGACTTAATTTAATGTGAATCCTAGCGTGATGTGGACGTTTGGGGAAGGTAAATATGGCCGAAGTAAAACGTCCACGAGAACCGTTCGCACCCTGGGATAGAAGGGTGCTGCCGGGGCTTTTCGATGTCGAGGAGACCGCCCGTCGAGTAGGTAATTACAAGTGGGTGGAGACAAAATTATTTGAGACTCTAGGGGGCTGGATAGCTACTGTTCCGGAACTTGATGTGAAACTTCGGCTGGGAACTCATTGTTATCACCATGCCTGGCACGCAGAGTTGTTTGATAAGCGACTGCCCGAACTTCGGGAAATGAATCCAGAGAGATTAGCTATTCCCCCGAACGAAAATTTAGTAGAGTTCATGAAAGCAATGAGCGAGCCGGAAGCGCCTGGTTTGACTATAGAAAAGCTCGTCGGAGCCTATCGAGTTCTTCTTCCACATAAAATTGCGGCTTACACGTATCATCGGAATGGCACGAGCGAAGTGACCGATATGCCAACTATACGTATGCTCGATTTTGTCTTACAAGATGAAATAAATGATTGGCGTGAAGGTGAGATGTTGCTTAAATCAATCATTGAGACTGACGAAGAAATTGAACGTGCCACTACTCACCAAGATCGACTAGAAAAATTGATGCTGGCTTCTGGTGGAATTGCAGGTAGGGGCTCTATAGGGAATGCTTACATTGATATTACGGAGGAGAAATAATGCGGAAAATTTTCCCTGCTGAAGAATTAGCACGTGACTCACGATTCGTTCGACAAAGCAACGAAGACCGAATGAACGACCCACGCGGAGCGCGCGTGGGCGGAAGCACAGGCGAAAAATTAAGTAAGTTGACGCCTAATCTTCCCAATGGTCCCGATAGGGCGCGCGCATTAATGCATGGAATATTCGTTGGTGAAATCCAGGCCTTAGAAGGTGCAGGGCGAACCTGTTACGACTTTGAAACCATTACCGATGTTCCGTTTGCTATGAAGCTAGATATGGCTC
>DMOB01000218.1:0-2748 GCA_003452475.1 Acidimicrobiaceae bacterium
TTCCAAACATGGTGGCATGTTGTCGGCCTTGCAATGCAGCCAAGGCTGACTTGTTGCTTGAAAATAGTAGATTTAAGCTGAGGAGAGTTCCATACGCGCCAGAGCCCTTAGCTGTTGCGGTTGCAATGAAGGCCGATGTTCCATTGGAATGGGAATACTATCTACCTGCTCCGTTGGGCTTGACGGTGGGATCGTAAATGCAAAAATGGACTATTGAACGATGGCATGCAGGAACTCAATTTTTGCACTCTCGACCAATGGCGGTGGACGGGATACGCCGAATATCGATTCTCTCGTTTGCTACTCCTGCTGTAGTGCTGGGGTCAACCAGTAACGGTATTCCGGAGCATATGGCTAACAAGCATTTTGATGTTGTTCGCCGTTGGAGTGGCGGCGGCAAGGTGTGGCTAGATCCGATTGAATCGACGTGGATAGACGTCACAATTCCTTCATCGGATCCGCTGTGGGAATCAGATTTGCGTAAATCATTTTTGTGGCTAGGGCAGCGTTTAAAAGAAGCTTTCAACAGTCAGGGTATTTTTCCTATGCTCCATGAAGCGCCCTTAGACCTTGGAGGAGACCCTGAGTGGTGCTTTTCCAAGGTAGGGGCAGGTGAACTAAGCTTTCACGGTAAAAAAATATTGGGTATTTCCCAAAGACGTTCTCGTTTGGCCGCACGATTCCAATGTGTTTGGTATCGAAGCTTTGAGTCAGGGCCCTTCGTGGGGCTAGAACTGCCAGGAATCGGGTCCTTCGACGTCGATTTAGGCGTTGATTCCGACTCTCTTTTTCAAGCGGTGCTGACTTCGATTCAGAAATCTTAATAACCGGCGTCGCGTTAAAAATATCACTGGTTGTGATGTTTTCGTAAAATAAGTTAATCCCCAGCATAGAAATTCACGCTTTGTGAGAAAAATGTCTCCATATGATTGCTAGGTGGGTTAAATAGTCATAAAGTGGGGGATTGTGGTGCAAAAGGGAGATATAGATACTTATGGTCCCTATGAGTGTGTGGTAAGAAACAAAATTCTTGATGTTGGAGTCTAAAAAGCGTGGATGAATTGTTTGTTGGTCAATTCGAGCATTCGCTTGACGTCAAAGGCCGCATTGTTCTGCCCGCATCCTTTAGGGGGGCTTTTGAGCAATCGGGCTACTTGATAAAAGGTAGTGAAGGCTGTCTTGCCTTGATGACCCCAACACAGTTTCGAGAGTTGGCACTAGAAATGTCGACAAGGTCTAAAGAAGGGGATAGACGACATCGTGCGGCTAAGCGGTCTTTTGGAGCTGGAGCAGCGAGAGTGCTGCCCGACAAACAAGGTAGAATCGCGATTCCGGAGGAGCTAAGAGAATTCGCGCAGCTGCAACGAGATTGTGTAGTTGTCGGCTCTATAGATGAAGTCGAGTTGTGGTCTTCGCGACGCTGGACCCAAATAAACGAAACTGGGGACTCTCTTCTTGAGTCTCCTGACAGTTTTTCGACGCCGTTGGCTGAGGAAGCGGGCGAGGTCTCGTGACGAAGCGAGATGCGGTGCCGGTCGACTTTGAACACGCACCAGTGATGCTACAAGAAGTTTTGGAAACCTTCGAGACAGTTGGCGAAGGACTGCTTGTAGACGCAACAGTTGGAGGGGCTGGACATTCGCTAGCGCTTCTTGAACAACAGGTAGATCGGCAAATCCTGGGTATCGATCGCGACGAAACTGCGGTTATGGTTGCTCGAGAACGGCTCGAAAAGTATTCAAATCGGGCCAAAATAGTGCACGGAACCTTTGACCAAATTGGGGCACTAGTCGATGATTATCAACAGCCACTAGTTGGAGCAATTTTTGACCTCGGTGTAAGTAGTCACCAACTTGATACCCCTGATCGAGGATTCTCGCATCGTTTTGATGCTCCGCTCGATATGAGAATGAACACTAAACAAGACCTGAGTGCGGACATTGTCGTAAATGCCTATGAAGAAAAAGAACTCCGCTGGCTGCTGAGACGTAATGCGGATGAGAAACACGCATCACGAATAGCGACAGGGATTGTTAATGCACGACCGATCGAAACTACAAGAGAGCTAGCAGATGTAGTTCGTGATTCAGTTCCTGCAGCTGTTCGTCGGCTAGGCCGTCACCCAGCGATGCGAACTTTTCAGGCAATCAGAATAGAAGTGAACAACGAGTTGAGTCTTATCGAACCGGCCATCCGTTCCGTCATCGAAAGGTTGCAGACGGGCGGCCGCATAGCAGTGCTTTCATACCACTCCGGAGAGGACAGAATAGTGAAACATTTGTTACGAGAAGCGGCTGATGGTCTTTGTCATTGCCCATCTGCTTTGCCATGTATTTGTGGAGCCGGACCGACGGTGCGACTACTGAAACGAAAGGTACGACGCCCGGCGGAAAGCGAGATAGCACATAATCCACGTGCGACGAGTGCGCGTTTTCGTGCAGCTGAACGACTTCCTTTAGGGGAATCGTAAAGCCGTTGACTTTGACGTTACTTTCCCAATCTGCTTATTTAGAAGATGCGGCTGACACTTCAGTGACTGAGGTTGGCTCGGAGAAAAGAAAGCTCCTCGCTCGACGTTTTGTCAGCGCAACAGCATTCTTTGGAGGCTTAACTCTTCTAGTTCTATTCGTCTTCGCTATTTTGCAATCGCTTAGTGATGGTGTTCATTTTGAACTGCAAAATATCGGAGCGCAAATTGAAAGTGAGCGGACAGAACTTCGGAAGTTGCAAATCGAGTTAGATCGTCGA
>DMOB01000007.1:0-7441 GCA_003452475.1 Acidimicrobiaceae bacterium
CTGAAGTTCAAACCGCTGCCGTGCCCTGAACGTTAACATTCAGTAAAAAATAAAGACGATTACTTGCTGAAACCGTATCAGCGAAGGCAAGGGCTTCAGGAGCCGGAAAAACCATGAGCGACAAAACAACTCTAGACAGAAACTTTAATCATCCCGGCTATTGGCCGTCTCAGTGGCCTGTCGAGTGCGGCGGAAACCGTAGACAAAAAGCTGCTGTGGGACGACTTGACGCATCAGAGAATCATCCGTCTGTAACCACTATTACTAATAACAGATGGAATGTCATGGCTGTTCAGCGCGACCCTGGAGAGTGGTACGTCGGCGGGACAATGCCAGCGTTCTCTGGCCCGCCTCCATATGGATGGGTTAAGAGAATCAACCCGATTTCATTAGAAACAATTGCCGAGTCACCTCAACTTCCATGTGGGGATCATGTTTGGTGCGGAGCGATCTTGGTTCATGCCAATGGCTCGATAATGTCCGTCAACGGTTCCTTCATGCATAGGTTAGACCCCCAAGACTTATCTATTATCTGCGAGAGGGAACTCCCAATTAGCCGTGCCCACAACGGCCTCCTCTCCTTGTCCGACGGAACGCTAGTGACTAAGGACCTCCGCTTGGAATCACAAGGGGGAACTACTCTCACATTTCTGGAACCAGAGAGACTTACAGTTTTACAAACACTGGTGCTCCCTGAGGGCTCCATGGGTCGAATTGCCGCTGACTACAGTGACGGTATTGAGTCAATATTTGTACCTGGGACTGAACATATTTGGCAAATAGAAATGGTTGATGGCACTGGAACAATTACTGATTGGAAAGCACAATATCGGACTTCGAAATCCGATGTTGGCTTAGCCTGGGACTCATGCATCTCAGAGAGCCATCTTTGGCTCATGGACTGTGGCGATATTAACGCAGTTCGAGCGATCCATAACACCCTTCCAAATGGCCGTTTCGAAGGGCCGGAAGGACGCAAGCAACTTTCGTGGCAACTTCCAGCGCCTTGGAATGGCGCTCAACGTCTCTTACGCGTAGATCAAAAAACTGGACATATCGACAGCATCGAGCCATTTGGACATCCGGGCGGCGGTATTATAGCTCCGCCTGTGAATGTCCCTGAGCATCAATTGGTCATAGCGTGGGATTCTATTAACGGAGGCCTCTCTGGAATTTCAACTGCTGGCACGCTAGAGCCTTCATGGCACCTTGATGTACGGCCAACTATGCAACCAGTTATCTACCCAGAATCAGGAGAACTCGTAATTAACGACTTCACATCACACCAATCAGACGATTTGATAGTCGTAGATATCGAAAGCGGCGAGCTAGTTTCACGAGTAGCGACGGGATCACGAATTGCAAACGGAATGTTTCTTTCACCCGGAGAAAACCGAGATGTTTACTATTGCAGCACCCTAAGTTTTGCGAGGGTCAGTTGGGCATAATGATTAGCAAAGACTCTACGGTTACCGAAGATTTCGTAACTCGCCTCTAATAGATGTTAGATTTAAGTCATGGAGCAAATGCAGGAAGCCATCGAGGCAGTTCTAGGTAAAATTGATTTTGATCCCGAAGAACTACAAAAAAAATATTTAGCCGAGCGCGATAAACGCCTCCGCACTGACGCTAACGAACAGTACGTTGAGGTAACAGGTGATTTCTCCAACTATGTGGATGATCCTTATGTCGAAAGCCAGGATCGGGCACCACTGTTTGATGAAGTCGAGATAGCGGTAATAGGTGGTGGCTTCGGTGGCTTGCTAATGGGCGGTCGACTAAAAGAAGCCGGATTTTCAGATGTACGAGTAATCGAAAAAGGTGGTGACTTTGGCGGAACTTGGTACTGGAATCGTTACCCAGGTGCTATGTGCGACGTCGAATCCTATTGCTATTTACCCATGCTCGAAGAGCTCAGCTACATACCTAAAAACAAGTACTCTTTTGCTCCCGAAATCATGGAACATACGCAAAATATTGCACACCATTACGGCCTTTATGACAATGCATGCTTGAGCACATCCGTTACTGCCCTAACCTGGAATGACACGGATAAGCGTTGGCTTATCGAAACAGATCGCGGCGATCGCATGACCGCTCAATTTGTAGCAATGGCAAACGGGCCGTTAAACCGACCGAAATTACCTGGCATTACAGGGATTAATGACTTCAAAGGCCACACGTTCCACACAAGCCGATGGGACTATGAATACACCGGCGGATCTAACGCTGGAGATCTTTCTAATTTGAAAGACAAGAAAGTTGGAATAATCGGGACCGGGGCAACTGCGGTACAATGCATCCCGCATTTAGGCGCATCTGCACAGGAACTTTACGTATTTCAACGAACTCCATCCTCAGTAGATGTAAGGAATAATAGGGAAACCGATCCGGAGTGGGCAGGCTCGCTCGAAGCAGGTTGGCAAGAGCGAAGAATGGAAAACTTCAACGTGCTCGTAAGCGGCGGTGATCAAGATGAAGATCTCGTCGCAGACGGTTGGACCGACATTTTTCGTAACCTAACTGGCACAGCAGCCAAGCTTGCTTCCCGAAAACTTGGTCGTAGGCTCGTCGGAAGGGAAAAAGGTCATTTAATGAAGATGGCCGATTATCAAAAAATGAATACGGTGAGAGATCGTGTCGACGGCATCGTCCAAGACCCTGCTACCGCAGAGGCCCTTAAACCTTGGTACCGGCAGTTTTGTAAACGGCCTTGCTTCCATGACGAGTACCTCCCCACCTTCAATAGAGAGAATGTGACGTTAGTGGACACCCAAGGAGTTGGAGTCCAAGAAATCACTTCGGCGGGCGTTATAGCCAACGGAAAAGAATACGAGCTCGACTGTTTAATATTTGCAACGGGGTTTGAGGTAGGTACAAGCTACACCCGTCGTGCAGGCTATGAGATAGTCGGTCGAAATGGTAACACTCTGGGCGACAAGTGGGCGCCAGGGTTACGCACTCTCCATGGAATGCAAACAAATGACTTCCCAAATTGTTTTTTCTTGGGATTCACCCAAACAGCCGTAACCGTAAATGTTCCGCAGGCCTTAAACGAACAAGCTAAACACATTACATACATGATCGATCAAGTTCGCAGCCAAGGCGGCACTACCATTGAAGCAACCAGCGAAGGAGAACAAGGCTGGGTTGATGAAATGGTTGACAAAGCAATGCTTGGAGATCGTTTCAGAGCTGAGTGCACGCCGGGTTATTATAACAACGAAGGGAAAACCGGCAATACAAACGGATTCTTCACAGGCTCATATGGTGGCGGACCACTGCGGTTTCACCGAATTCTCGCCGATTGGCGGGAAAATGGAAAGATGGAAGGCACTGAAATCAGCTAGCTAGCACTTAGTTTCGTTAGCCGATTTGGATATTTATGCACCTAACATCCCATATCCGAACATGTAACAAAACCCCATAACAACACTTAGCAGTGCAAAACAAACTCCGAAAGCGGTATAAGTTTTCTTAGATCGACCGGCTTGCAGCATTCCGTAAGATGCACTGAACGCCAATAACGCATTGGCGCACATCAATCCAAGAATCCAAGCTAATAGAGCCATGATCCCGGTTGTGGTACCACCTATTGAAGAAGATGCCGCCAATAGGGCTACTTGTGTTGGGCTCTCAACCCCAACACCGTGGACCATACCGATGATTACCGCTCCCCGACCTTCGGATTTGTCGTTTGCATGCCTGAATTTATCTGGAAACCGGCTTGTCGACCTTTCATGAAGACCGCCTCTGCCTTTGCGGAAACTTAATTTTTCAATGCTCCCAGCAACTGAAGTCGCTACAAGCGTGGCTCGGCTTCTAATCACGAAGTCATTACGACATCGGGCCAAGTCGCGAAATACGAAAACTCCTAGAATCACCAACGTGACACCGACAAATTTCGTAAACAAAATTTCTAAGCTTTGAGGTAGCGCTAAGCCAAAGGTAATAACAGCGACTCCCAAGCCGAAAACTACTAAAGCGTGCCCCATAACATAAAAAAGAGAAAGCTTTAGCCCTTCATCTCGAGACCGTTTACGACTATTTAAGGTACTGAGAGCTGCGATATGGTCTATATCAAGACCATGCCTAAGGCCCAGAAGTAGAGACGCGCTTAATAAGGTGATGTTCAATGCCGCTCCGTCAAGTTCTCAAACATTTCTTATGACGATTACTACCTGCACGATGACCTCGTTCTAATTTATCGTTACAGGGACTGAATGATGCCTAATCACCGAAGACGGACAATCTCCGAGACCTCAGCAATCTAACTTCGGGCCATTAGCACTAACTATGGACAGTGAATCGTCAGTTACCGGACGAAACGAAATACAAAGATAATCTGCGGTTCATAACCAAATACTACGACCCGAATCCAGCATCAGTCAGCCACTGAAATTCAATCAGGCGGATAGACACCCATGTCTCGACCTTTTTGGGTCTGCCAAAAAATCTGGGAGATATCATCAATGTAAGAAAGAAGCTGATCGACAGTCTCGTGATCCACCGTCTTTTTAACTTCTCCAGCTTGATGTACGGCCTTCCAGAACAGCTCATGCAATTGCGGAAAAGCTTCGAAGTGGGCTGGAGCAAAGAAATCGGCCCAGAGAACCATCAAATGATGCTTAACATCCTCTGCACGTTGCTCTTTAACAATCACACACCGCTGTCGAAAATGGATGTCTTCTGAGGCGTGATATTTTTCTAACGTTTTTTTGCACGAAAGCGCTTCAATGCGAGCCTGCGCTGGGTCATACACACCGCAATAGAGATCGCAGTGAGCATAAGCACTTTCTGCATTAACGAAAAATTTTGACAGCATAATTAGTATCCTTGTTTCTGTGTATATTTAACTCGTGTGGCTCTATGATCTAAAGCATTTTGGGTAATGGAAGGCTCCGGTCGACTTAGTCGAATATGGCTTTTTCGGCGCTTTCTGGTTACTGGGCAATCCATGAGCCCGACGTTCAACAACGGCGATGGAGTTATCGCCATACGATCTCGGCGCGCCATTGTTGGACAAGTACGAGTAGCCCGCAACCCAAATAAAGATTCTATGTGGCTCTTGAAACGAGTTTCAGCAGTCGGACAAGATGGAATGATGTCTCTATCTTCAGATAGCAATGACTCATCTGTAGTTGACTCAAGAACTTTCGGTCGGGTGCTAGTTCGAGGAAGCTTCAGAGTATTTCTCCATCTACCAGCTAACGGTAAGCCTAAGTTTGTCATCCTGGGACCACGGCCGAATCTTCATTAACTCGGTTCCGGATTAAATAATCAAAGGCACCAAGAGCAGCAGTCGAGCCAGCACCCATGGCTATTATGATTTGCTTAAACGGCTCAGTCGTGCAATCGCCTGCAGCAAAGACACCAGGAAGCGATGTACTACCACGCACATCTACAACTATTTCACCTCGTTCAGACAGTTCAACAGTATTTTCTAACCATTCTGTATTTGGAATCAAGCCGATTTGAACAAAAATGCCGTCTAACTCGACACTCATGGACTTACCGCTATCCCTGGCCTCATAACTTAGACCCGTTACAGAAGCGCCGTTACCCACGATCGATGTTGTGGCTGCGTTAACGACGACGGCAACATTATCTCGTCTCTCCAAGGCGTCTTGAAGAACAGCATCTGCCAAAAGCTGAGGCGCGTACTCAATGACCGTTACGTGACTGGCGAGACCCGCAAGATCAATTGCAGCTTCTACTCCACTATTGCCGCCACCGATCACGGCTACCTTTTTGCCTTTAAAAAGAGGCCCGTCGCAATGAGGACAGAATGCTACTCCCTTATTCAAATAGTCTTGTTCACCTGGCACATCCAGCAATCGCCATCTAGCACCAGTGCTCAAAATTACTGAACGCGCTGTGATCTGAGCCCCTGATTCAAATATGACGGTGTGTAAGCCACCCGCATCCGGCGAAGGTTGAAGGGTTGATACCGTTTGGGAGGTCAAAAGCTCTATGTCACTAGTCCGCAGATGCGTTTCTAAATCTGCTGCGAGCCGAGGGCCCTCTGTGTAAGGAACAGAAACAAAGTTTTCTATACCAAGGGTATCGAGAAGCTGTCCGCCTAGCCGATCAGTGGCTATCACAGTACGGAGCCCTTTACGCGAAGTGTACAAACCAGCAGCTGCGCCAGCCGGGCCCCCGCCGATAATCGCCACATCATATGGCTTCAATTCAGAAATACGGTTATTAGATTCCTCAAGCGAGGAGGAGTCAAGTCTCCCCAAGATATTCTCAATAGACATCGAGCCATATTCAAACAACTCGCCATTTAGATGAATCGCAGGCACTGATCCGATTTCACGCAGAACGGCTTCGTCGGTAAACAGACCACCGTCGACAGTCGTATGCGTGATCTTAGGATTTAGAACTGCCATAATGTTTAACGCTTGAACCACATCCGGGCATTTCTGACATGAAAGCGAAACAAAAGTCTCAAAATGGCAATCAGTATCTATCTTCAATATCGCTTCATGCGTTGATGAACTGATAACCGGAGGGTGACCACCAACTTGCAATACTGCCAAAACGAAAGACGTAAACTCATGGCCTAAGGGAATCGCAGCAAAAGCAACACCAACAGTCGAATCAAGGCGCTCAACGCGAAAGCTCGGGACTCTTCCCTCTGAGGAACCTGTTTCAAAATGCAGTTTCCCCGAAAGAGCCGAGACTTCCGTCAAGAAAGACCGGAGTCGGAATGAATCCTCGGAATCGTCTAGAGAGGCCACGAAGACAACCTCAAAGACAAGCTTTTCTAAATGTGCTTCTAACGAATCAAGAAGGTGCCGCTCTAACACGTTTTCACCGTTTTATATTTTTCCACTTAAATCGAACGATGGAGCTAATGTCTCTTCTCCTTCGTCCCAGTTAGCTGGACAAACTTCGTTAGGGTGGTCTCGCACGTATTGAGCAGCCTTAACCTTACGAAGTAACTCAGTTGCGTTACGGCCGATGCCATCAGCAGACATTTCTATAACCTGTATTACTCCGTCAGGGTCAATTACGAATGTCGCACGATCTGCCAGGCCATCCTCTTCAATCATTACGTCAAAAGAGCGACAAAGGGCTCCAGTTGGGTCTCCCATCATTGGGAAAGCTACTTTCCCAACTTTGTCGGAAGATCCGTGCCAAGCCTTATGAGTGTGATGCGTATCCGTTGAGACCGAATAGATCTCAACACCCATTGACTTGAATTGATTATATCTCTCTGCTAAATCTTCTAGCTCTGTTGGGCACACGAAAGTAAAGTCGGCTGGGTAGAAAAACAAGACAGACCAATTATTTACAAGATTCTCCTGAGAGATATCTACAAATTCATTTTCATAAAATGCTTTCGCTGTGAACGGTTGAACAGTAGAACCAATGAGTGACATCAAAGTGCCTTTCTTGTACTTTTTTTTCTGCCAGGTGTTACAGAAATCTT
>DMOB01000095.1:0-7580 GCA_003452475.1 Acidimicrobiaceae bacterium
TTCTTTCGTGTTTCCGACAGGCACTACGGTTGAGGGCAAATACACATAGCCAAACTGCGAGGTCCATACAATTAGATCAGCGTAAGGTCGCTCTCCCCCATCAACATCCAACGTTCTAGTGTAAAGATTTCCTTCAGTTTGGTGAGGGAATGCAGCTGTAATTGCGACTGGTGCGAGCAGCACATCCCAGCTTTTGAAAAAATTCCACCACTTGCGACGGTTCTTATCTCTCGTCTCAGCTAGCAACAACCAATCACGATGTGCCACGGTCGAGGCACTGGCACGCATCACAAGAGTTGGATCTTCGCTGCTCTTATTTTTTATGACCTCCTGTAGCGCTTCGAACTCTTCATCAGTTCGACCAGGCGACGTAGCAGCTGATATTAACGGCAATCCGACAGTATGCACATCTTCAAATTTCACGTCTGGCCGAGCAGTTTCATCGACACTTATTCCGTCTGCTCGTATTGCCGAGAGAGCCGCTTCCAACACTCCAGTTACGCCGGTGCTGATTGGGCAATTTTTGTCACTGATCCAAGATGCGACTCTCATTTTTCGAGCATCGTTCCTGGGCACAGGAAGTGTTAATCTCAACGGCTGATCAGGTCGTGTACTTGGTTCGACGAGAACATCAAATAGTAGTTCAAGATCATCAACACAACGAGCTAACGGGCCCACAACGTTAACATCCGCATCGCCGTGGCCGTACGAAACATGATCTATGTAGCCGCGTTGTGACACGACCCCATAGCTTGGTTTATGGCCACACACTCCAGCAAAATGAGCGGGTAGTCGAATAGATCCGCCTATGTCAGTTCCGATTTCCAACGTAGTTAAGCCAGCTGCAAGAGCAGCTGAAGCGCCACCTGATGATCCCCCAGGGCCACGACTTAAATCCCAGGGGTTATTAGTAGTTCCAAAAATTTCATTAGTGGCCTGAATATCTCCGGACCATCGGGGCAAATTAGTTTTACCAAACACAACAGCTCCCGCATTTCGAACATTTGACACAACATCGGCGTCCTTATTAGGCACATGGTTCTTTAGTTCGACCGCTCCCCCCGTTGATCTGACCCCTTTCACCGCTAACGCATCTTTAACGGTCATAGGCAGTCCAGCTAACTTCCCAAGCGATTCCCCATTCGCCCGAGCATTGTCTATTGCACGGGCAGTTGCTAACGCATTATCAATATCAAAGGTGATAATTGCGTTTAATTGCGAACCAAGAGCATCATTACGTTCTAACAAATGCTCTAGCAGTTCAACACTACTTATAGTTTTACTTGCCAACAGCGTTAATAATTCATTGGCAGGAAGTAAACCCAGTTCCTCACTCATACTTTGAAGATACTCTTAGTTCGTGAACTTTACTGAAGAAACTTTAAGCAGAACACCCGGTGAACAACGAATTCTCGAAGCTAAAGATTGGGCTATCACAGAACTGGCACCAACCGCCGAGACTTGGGAGCGAGAACGCAGGTTTGCTCGAGAAGCATTTGACAGCGCAGCCTCAAATGGTTTAACCGGCTTGCTCGTCCCAGAAGAACACGGGGGGAAGCAAATAGACTCGATCGAACTAGCAAAAATTTTGGAGCATATTGCAGCAGTTGATTTCTCCGTTGCCTTCTCACTGGTCTGTCACAATAACTTGGCTGGCGCCATTGCACGGAAAGGGAGTACCGAACTCAAAAGTCGTTTTCTACCAGGGCTAGTTAATGGAAAGGTTCTTGGTGCTTTTTTGTTGACAGAACCTAAAGTCGGTTCAGATGCTGCGGCTATCGAGCTTCAGGCCCATAGAGATGGTGGGGAATGGATTCTGAATGGTGAGAAGGCCTGGGTTACCAACGGGACCGAAGCAAACCTTCTATCTGTTTACGCTCAAACTGACCCCTCGGAAGGCCACCGAGGAATAGCCACATTTCTAGTGGAAGCTGACTCCGAGGGAGTTCAACGCCTTCCTGGCTACCAATTATTTGGCGGTCACGGTATGGGCACCAACGGGATTCGGTTCGAAAATTGCAGGGTTCCCGACGCGAACTTATTCCTCCCACCGTCGCAAGGCTTTGGCGCTGCGATGGAAGGAATAGACCTTGCGAGGGTCCTCGTGAGCGCCATGTCCTGCGGGATGCTTCGGTCAGGTCTGGAAACCGCCGTAAACTACGTCCTAAACAGACAAGCGTTCGGCGGAAAACTTTCAGATCTACAAGGTATTAGATTCATGCTCGGAGATGTCGCTACGGATCTTGAAGCAGCCACACTTTTGACCTACGAAGCGGCGAACATTATTGCTGCAGACGGCAACGCTGGCGTAGCCGCCGCTCACGCTAAGAAGTTCTCAACTCGTGTTACTGAGAAGGGCTTAGCACAGTGCATGCAGGTAATGGGAGCAAACGGTTCGCTTAGAGAACACTCGCTCTCTCGCCATTTGGCAGCTTCGAGGCTGACTCACTATTTAGACGGGGCGACCGAAATTCAGAATGTCGTCATTACAAGAGATCTATTTTCAGAATAAACATTCCGATCAACGTGTTCTAGATAGTTGGGTCTTCAGGAAAATCAGGTACCCCTTCATCAAGTTCGATACCTGCGGAGTTCAAGAATCCAGAAACCATCCGATAGAAACCTACGGTCAATACAAGTTCAATTATTTCCGCATCATTCCAAGAATCTTTTAATGTCACCCATGTTTTGTCACTGACACAGTCATCTAGGCATAGATCATCGACCATGTTGATGAGCGCCCCGTCAGCTTTATCCCAAACGTTTGAGCCAATCGGGCGCAGTAGAGCCACAATTTCTTCTTCGCTGAGTCCACATTTTCGTCCAATTAGGGTGTGCTGACCAAACTCGTATCTAGATCTACAGTGAGCTCCAACTCGTAAAATAACTATTTCGCGTTCACGTTCAGGAATCATTCCTTTGTTTAAAATAAATCCACCTAACAGATTAAATCTTTTTAAAAGCGCCGGGTGTTTAGCTAACACACCAAAAATATTTGCCGGCTTTCCGTCTATCAGCAAAGTCTTTTCTAAAAGTGCGCTTAATTCTTCGTCTGTCTCAGTGATCGGCGTAATTCTGAATGAACTTGGGCGATAGGTCATGAATCAGTATCGCGCGAACCTCACTGAATTTCAGAGATTTGCGCTCTATCGTAATCTGTATGTCTGAGATCAGAGCCGGCAAAAGCGTCACAATCGAATCCGCTATAAGCTCAATTCCTGATGGTGCGAGAATTTATCTGGCCCAAGGTTCAGGAACTCCTTTCAAGTTCCTGGAAGAACTTGATGCCCGACGAGAGAACTTCAAAAGTCTAGAATTTGTAAGTGCATTTTTACTAGATACACCGGCACCGATGAAACATTTAGGACAGCCTTTTAGCTGGCGATCGCTTCAACCTTCAGCTGCATGTCGACACGTTCTTGATAGCCCGCACTTTGGCATAGTCCCGGGGAGATACTCTGACCTAACTGGCCTCTTCGAACCTAATGCTGCCCTAGCTGCAGATGTGATGATTTGTCAGGTTAGCTCGCCTAAAGCTAACGGGAACATGAGCCTTGGAACTGGAGTTGGAGGTCACGTCTCACTTCTAAAAAAGGCGCCACTAGTCATCGGCCAGATCAACCCGCTTATGCCATATGTGCATGGTGACGGGGAGTGTCACCGTTCAGATTTTGACTTATTGATTCAGATCGAAGAACCATTGAAAGAGCTCATCCCTGCGAAAAGTGACCCAATATCTATTGCTATCGCAGGTCATGTTGGGCAATTTATTGAGAATAGTTCAACTCTTCAATTCGGCATCGGTGCTATCCCCGATGCGGTTCTGTCAACTCTCGGACAGCGGGTCGGGCTTGGGCTGCACGGGGGAATGGTCAATGATGCTTGCATCGGACTAATCGAGTCTGGAGTAGTTGATAATCTCAACAAAGGTTGCGATGTGGGCGTTTCCGTCGCAGCAGAAATCATGGGAACTCGAGATTTGTATGACTGGGTAGACAACAACCCACGAATCAGAATGGCCAATGGTGCTTGGACCCATGGACTTAAAGGAATGGCTTCCATAAACAATTTCGTCGCTCTCCAATCAACAGTTGAGATTGCTTTAGACGGTTCATGCAATAGCGAATTCGCTTCGGGACGCTACATCTCAGGGCCCGGTGGAGCACCAGATTTCGCGTTTGGAGCATCAGTTGCTACTGGAGGCCGCGCAATCGTTGCTATGCCCGCCACTGCAGCCAGAGGTACGGTTTCAAAGATCGTCGCTCGCCTGTCGCCAGGCGCTCCAACTACTCTGCCTTCCTACACTGCAGATATTGTGGTCACAGAATTCGGAGCAGTTGAACTAAGAGGAAAAACGTTGAGCGAAAGAGCAGAATTACTCGCATCAATAGCTCATCCTAATTTCCAAAATGCTCTGAACATATAACTACACGACCAAGAAATCAGAGACGACGCGCTGAGGCGGTTTGCCCAGTCGAGCCGTAAGCCATTCCTACTGTACGGTGTAAATTACGAGAGTTATGCAGGCGCCCTTGGACACGAGGGCCTGCCGCTAACAGTCCGCCATCAACAATATGTTCCTGACCGCTAACGAAAAGGGAGTCATCGCTAGCCAAAAAAGCTGCCATAGCAGCTATATCGCTGCCTTCCCCCCTCTTTTTTAAGGGTTGAAGTTCAGATACAACTTCTTCAGCTTGTTCCTCATTACCACTGTGCATTAGCGGAGTAAAAATCAGTCCCGGACAAATGGCATTCACCCGAATACTGTTCTCAGCTAGCTCAACCGCCGTAGTTTTCGATAGGTTCACGACTGCTGCCTTCGCTGCTGAATACGCTTGAGGGCCAGCGCCACCTCCCATTCCTGCTATCGATGCAGTGTTAATTATGGAGCCGCCTTCACCTTGTGGAATCATCACTCGAGCAGCATGTTTCGTTCCCAAAAACACTGACCTTACAAGCACATTAAATGTGATATCCCAGTCATCTACTTCGATCTCAGTAATTGGTCCGAAAGCCCCTCCTATCCCTGCATTATTGAAGACAATGTCGAGGCGACCAAAAGCTTCGACCGCTAGGTCTGTCATGGCTGCGACATCATCTTCCACCGAAACATCTGTTCGCGTGAAGCGGATATTTTCAGCATTCCCAGTTTTTTTCATTGCTTCCATAAGTGTTCGACCATTCTCAGCGTTGAGGTCTCCGACTACGACAGAAGCGCCTTCTTCTAGAAAACGTTCTACCGTAGCGAGCCCCATGCCACTAGCGCCACCAGTGATAATCGCAACTTTGCCACTAAGTCGATTACTCATATTTTTACCCTCAGTCTTTTCTGTTTAGTTACTTAACCTCTTATTCTCGCCCATCTTGACGGCATCGTGCTTGCATTTAGAAGTACGGTCAATAAATGGACCTTCAGCTAGCAGGGAAAAAAGTAGTCATCACTGGTGCTTCGAAAGGAATCGGTTTCGGATGCGCTGTCGCTTTAGCCCAAGAAGGATGCGACCTTCACTTAGTTGCTCGGAATGCGGATCTTCTCAATAAAAGCGCAGATGGAATTCGAAGAGATAATCCTGGTGTGAATGTTAAAGTTCACAGTTTTGATCTCTCCGCCAGCGAGAGCCAAGCTGCTCTTGTCGAAGCAACCGGCATACCTGACATATGGATTAATAATGCCGGAGCTATCCCAGGCGGAAATATCGCAGACATCGATGAGCAAACCTGGAGAAATGCCTGGGATCTTAAGGTATTTGGGTATATAAACATTTGCCGACATGTAGTTCCAGCTATGGAGCTGCGAGGCTCCGGAGTTCTCCTGAATGTAATTGGTGCAGCTGCCGTTCGGCCTCAGCCTAGTTACATTGCGGGCGCAGTTGGCAACAGCGGACTTGTCGGCCTAACTACCGCTCTTGGTAGCCGAAGTATTCAACATGGGGTGCGGGTCCTAGCCGTAAATCCTGGGCTGATAGTTACTGACCGCATGGGAGATTTACTTCGCCAAACAGCAGAAGCTGAACTAGGTGACCCAGGTCGATGGGAAGAACTCATTCCGAGCGATCCCGCTCCGGGGACAATAGAACAATGTGCGGATGTGATTACTTTTCTTGTATCCCCTCGAGCAAGTCACGTGAGTGGAACCACATTAAGCATCGATGGTGGTGCTTCCGCACGTTAATTACGCCATCAGACCTTTCAAAGTGCAAGAATACATTATCAGTGTCAATCCGGGGAGATTAAATGTCAACGCCGATGCAGCAAAATGAGCTACCCAACCAGCCGATGCATGATGTGCATCGAATAGAAAACAGTGGCGCAGTTGATGCAGATGGTCACATTCTTGAGCCACCTGATCTTTGGGAAGAGTATTTAGAACAAAAATACAAAAAGACCGCACTCAAAATCTGCCTTGATGAAAAAGGGCTTGAAGAGCTTGAGATCGGTGGTGAAAGAAGCAAGATGAGTCGACGCGGGTTTCCTGCGACTCTGGGAGCCATGGGCGCGCCTGATCTAGCAGACATTCAGAACAACCCCGACCGCAAGTACATGAATGAATCTCCCTATGGATCAATGGATCCATCGCAACGTCTAGAAGTGCTTGATGCTGAGAACTTAGATGCTGCTATTTTGTACACAACAGTCGGCCTTTTGTGGGAAGCCGAATTAACTGATCCAGAGCTTAGCCAGGCCTATACCAGGGCATACAACCGTTGGATCGTTGACTTCTGTAAAGATGGGAAAGGGCGACTTATCCCGACCGCACACTTATCTCTATCAGATCCGGAAGCTGCAGCTCGCGAATTGAGACGCTCGGTCAATGAGGGAGCCAAGGGCTGTTACGTTGCCCCATTCACGCATTCAGCAAAACCATTAGGCCATCCTGACAATCACATTGTTTTTGAAACTGCTCAAGAGCTCGGTGTTCCTTTTGCGATTCACCCAACTTTTGAGCCGCAGTGGACTAAAGGGGGCCGAATGGGAACTTGGGAAAACGTCAAGCAACTCCGCTTGACTGCATCAGTTACTGCCTCTGATGGCGTCAGACACCAATTCACTACGCTTTTTGATTATGGGGTGTTCGACCTGTATCCCGAACTAAAAGTTCTGGTTTTGGAATCGGGGGGCGGTTGGATCGGATACTGGCTAGATCGGATAGACGCTGTTTACAGCCACACGTTTATTGGCGGCCGAGTCCCACTCGAAATGAAACCAAGTGAATACTTCATGCGTCAAATTTGGATTAGCTGTGACCCAGATGAGAGAACTATTCCCGCTCTAGCTGAGCGTTATGGATACGAAAGATTCATCTGGGCTTCAGATTTCCCACATGCCGACCACACGCCTGAGTACGTGCATGATTTAAATGAACTGGTTTCAATGTTTCCCAAAGAACACCGCCGTGGGTTCGTAGGCGATAACGCGCGTAAACTTTTCGACTTCTAACAAAAAATCATGAATCAACTTAAAATTTAATGTGCTCAGCCAAGGTGGTTCAAACGCAAGAGACCCGTTCGAGTCTTTGCGTTTAACGCTTGTGGACCGGTCGCGGATCAGCTAGGTGACCTAGTGGAGATCGGGCTCGCAGT
>DMOB01000237.1:0-4579 GCA_003452475.1 Acidimicrobiaceae bacterium
CATCACGCCTTTGCTTTTACCGGTGGTGCCGCCTGTGTAAAAAAGCCCCGCTAAATCGTCTTCGTTAACATCTACGAAGGGGAGAGGCTCAGCGTCGTTAACCATGAGCTCATAGTCAGCGGTTGATAGAACGTGATCGACGCTATGGATAAGCGATCCCGGGTCGCGATCAGTGATCAAAATTTTCGCGCCACCGTCTTTGATCGCGTACGTAAGCTCAGCAAGAGACCAGCGAGTATTGAGAGGTAAAATTGATCTGCCGTGTGAAGGAATCGCAGCGTAGAGCTCAGCATAAATGTCGGAGTTCGCAGCCAAGATAGCTACTCGTTCGCCTGAAGCTACCCCGAGTTCGTCAAGAATTGAGCCCACGCGATGGCAGCGGTCAAAAAACTCTCGGAAGCTTTGTTCGTGGCCATTGCATACCAGCGCAGGCTTGTCGGTATGCATGCTTTCAGCTCTAGTCAAAGTTTCGCTAAATGTTTGCATAATGATTTTCCGAAGTTTTGAAATAGGCTCTTTCGATGTTTGAAACAGTGCGTCAAGACAAACTTTAGCGCGTTTTTATTAAAGGGTTTCCACGGAGTTAATCTTTGTCGTCTTATCGGATGTATCTGCGTGAAAGCGTTATTGTTAAAAGCTTCATCGTGGTTAATTTTTTGATGGCATAATTGTGGCATGGCTGCATATTTCGTTGCTCAGTACGTTGTTAATGACCTTGCTTTATATCGTGAGTATCAGAAAGGAGCCGGTCCGACTATCCAAGCTTCTGGCGCCGAGTTAGTTGTGTTTGACGCAGCAGCTGAAACTATGGAGGGAAACCCTCCGGGTCCTCAGACAATTGTCTTGAAGTTTAAAGATACTGCTGCTGCTAAAGCTTGGTATGAGTCTGAAGATTATCAAGCGATCATTGGTAAAAGGTTAGAAGCTACCGCAGGGTTTGCTGTGATTTCACAGTCCATGAACGCTGGCTAAACCGTCGGTTGGTTGTGAAACGCAACGGCTTGAAACGCATCTATGTCGCAGCAGGTTTTGACTACATTTTTGTTTAAGGGAGCCATCTTTCAAAAAGATCTTTGATCCTGGAGTAGTGCGTCAAGGTCTGGTCCGGGTTGAAACAGTATCGCTCCGGGAAAACGAAGCCATGTTCGGTGCCAGGATAAGTTTCGATGCTGTGAGGCACCGAAAGAGTAACGAGGTGCTCCCTTAAGATGGCCGTTTCCTCATCGGTGACGTACTTGTCATTTTCCGCTAAGCCAAAATATAGTTCGCCTTTACAACGATCAAGCTGTAGGTGCGGGGAATCAGCCTGGTCGGTGGCAACGCCTGCGCCATACAAAGAAGCAGCCGCAATTATGCGGTCAGAGTGAGCGCCGAGCGATGCCATAACCAAACGGCCTCCCATGCAGTAACCAACTCCACCTATCCGTTTTGAGCTAATAGTGACCTGAGAGTCCATCCAGCTAATAATCGCAGCAGTATCCGACTGCACTTTTTCATTCGATAAGTGGTCTGCCAAAGCAATCATGTAGTTCTGGACGCCTAAGTATTCATCGGTGCCTAAACGGTTCGCGTCTATGTCAACTGTTCGAGCGAGCCGGTAATAAAGATTCGGTAAGATCACGGCGTAACCCAATTGTGCGATTTGGCTAGCTATATCAACTAACTCATTTCGAACTCCCGAAGCGGGCATGTAAACAATAACCCCAGGGAGATAGTCGCTTGACTTTGGTCGTACAAAGTGGCTGTTCATAGAACCATCGGATGTTTCGATATCTACTTCTTCAATAATTACGCTTTTAGGCATCAATATTTTCCTCTAGCCAATTTGAACTGCACCATCAGCAGCAGGGTCAGCTCCACCATCAAGATTTCCATTTTCAACGCGAATCCCATGAACCCACGCAAAATCATGGGTCCTTGGGCTCCTAATGACCTCATAGCCTTCTGCTTCCAATGCATCAGTGACGACCCACGGAATACCGTTGGACACATCGATTGCATTGCTAGTTCCTGAAACTCTCGGCGCTGATACTGCTTCGAGCATGTTCATCTTAAAATCGATGCTATTCAGAAGCACTTGAGTAACACCCATTGCGATTTGAGTGCCGCCGGGTGCTCCAACCACATAATTCAATTCACTGTTTTCAAAGACCATTGTCGGGCAAAGCGAACTGAACCGGCTTTTCCCAGGAGCCAAAGAATCGGCGTTTCCAGGTCGAGGATCAAATACTGCCATACAACCGTTGAACATAAAGCCAAGACCATCGGTAATCACGCCCGAGGGCATCCCAAGAGAGTGCGTCATCGATGCTGCGTTACCGTCTTTGTCGACAACACATACGTGAGTTGTGTCTCGAGGTTCATATGCCAACCTCTCTACTTGTGCTCGTTCGCCAGCCTGAATAGATGCTGCGTGTTCTCGAGCATGAGATTTTGATAGTAACTGGTCCAAGGGCACATCGACGTGAGCAGGATCTCCTATGTACCTGTCCTTATCTGAGGTAGCTCGTTTCATGATTTCAGTGACTGTGCGAACGTATTCAACGCTGTTATGCCCCATAGATTGTAGATCGAAACATTCGAGCATGTTAAGCATTTCAAGAACCATGGTGCCCCCGCCAGGCGGGTGATTGGTTGCTACATCGAGGCCGCGATAGAGGCTCCGTATAGGATCATTGTGAGTAGTCTTGTATTCGTTAAGGTCTCTGTCGCTCATCAGCCCGCCATGGGCAGAAATATCTTCGGCAATCAGTTCAGCGAGACGGCCCTTGTAAAAAACGTCGGCACCTTCGGAAGCAATGAGCCGTAAGGTGCTCGCTAGGTCTTTGTTGACAACAACATCGCCGACGCGCTTGAGTGACCCGTCGGCTCGAAAATAAATTTCTTGCCCGGTAGCGGAATATCGAAGGCGTTCAACATTATCGGTTCTCCCCATTGCAGCGCCTTCTGCCCACCATCCTGCAACATGTGGACGCACAGCAAACCCTGTTTCGGCCCACCGGATAGCGGGAGCGACGATTTCATCCCAGTCTTTCACTCCCCATGCTGTTTGGGCTTCAAAGTAGGCTTTAAGTGAACCGGGTGTAGCAATTGCTTGATAGCCCAGATCGTTCACTCTTCCTTCGAGCACGAAACCAAAGCCGTCTCTTGTTTCGCCAATAACTATGTCTTCCCATTGGTCGGCTCTTGTTGCTAGGGGAGATTTAGCATGGAAATCGATGCACTGGTGAATGCCTTTTCCCGGAAGGTAAACTTGTAAATTGCCGAAACCGGCAATTCCGCACATTTGGGGATCGACAACACCTGCCACGAGCGCACAGGCGATAGCTGCGTCTACAGCGTTACCTCCGGCTCTTAGCACTGAAGCGCCTGCTTCAACAGCTTCAGGCTGAGCAGCAACTACCATGCCATGTGCATATTTGTTCATAACCATCCTCGGCTCAGAATTGGGTTTGCTAATTGAAAGTATCAGAATCTTGTTAGTCCTTAACGACCGAAAGGAACCGTAACTTAAAGTTGTTGCTCACAGCGCATGTAGCAGCAATGTCGCTAGAACCAGTGAACAGATCATGGAGGTGTTCAAGGTTAGATAGAGAAATATGGCAAGCCCTGCGAATAACTGCAACGAAAACGTGAAGAGTTCAATATGTAGGTTTTGCTAGTAATCGCAAGAAACCTGCTACCTGTTTTGCCGACTAGCTCGCCCAAACCATGACATAGATTCAGCCGTAACCTCATCGCTGTAAGACACATCGAACGGACCGGTTAAGGTCACCAGCCACAAAGCGCCCGTTTCTGTATACATCGGCCCATGAAAATGCCCAGCAGGAAAATTGAAATAAGTAGGGCCTTCGAAATGCTCTTCGCCATACCAGCAGTCGCCTTCAAGCAAAATATCTTCTTGATTGACAGAGTGTGCCTCAGCGGCAGCTGTATGCCAGCCGGGTGGCTCTTTGATCAGAAGAGATATAGCACCAGTGTTTTCATCTCTTGAAAGAACACGGGCTAACCCGTATTCAGTTATATCGAGCTCAGCCGGCTGAGCAGATTCATCACCCCACAAAGAACTAGTCGATTGCCACGGGATGTCGCTAAACCTGACGCCGCTAACGGCCCCTCTAGTCATTTCTTCTGACCAGACGAAAAACTGGAATGACGCGCGGCTTAGCAGCTTCCTCATACTGATTGAAAACCGGAAGTTGTTCCGCTTGTGTCTTGTACAGACGATCCCGTTCGTCGCTACTGGTGAGCACCGCTGTGGCTTCGTAACGATCCACTCCGACTTCCACAAGCACATCAGGATTAGCGACTAGGTTGTGATACCAGTTCGGATTAGTTGCTCTGCCGCCAGCAGACGCAATGACCACCAGGTCATCGCCATCACTGGAATAAGCAAGCGGTGAGCACAACTCGCGACCTGATTTAGCGCCAACCATTGTGAGTAGCATCATAGGAACACCTTCAAACGGAGGACCGCATTTACCTTCGTTAGAACGGAATTCACTTATTGCCTTCTCATTCATAGCCAATAGCTCAGATGACATGACTGCCCCCCTGTATGCGAACTGGTCCCATAGTA
>DMOB01000146.1:0-4221 GCA_003452475.1 Acidimicrobiaceae bacterium
GCTTTAATCCTCTGGTTGGAAGCGTCACCTTGTTTAGCTAATGCTTTGGTTACTGTTCCTAACGATTGACTTCCATCGATTCGCCGCGTTCGGTGACTCATGAAGGACCTGAAGCCACAGCTTCACCTGAAGCTATCCAAGCGAGAGTTCCCCCTGCTACATTGATCGCATTTACATCGTTACTGCGCAGGAACTGGCATGCTGTAGCGCTGCGTGCTCCGCTCCTGCAAATGACGAAAACTTCACGCTCTTTAGGAAATTCCGCAAGACGGTCAGTGATTTCACCTAACGGGATTAGAGGAACCTCCGGGACGCGCTCAGTGATCCATTCATCTAGCTCTCTTACGTCTATAAGAAAAGCTCCGTTCAGTAATTTTTTCGCTAAGTCATTGACCGATATCTCAGGAACGTTCACGGATGGTAATGCTAACTCACCAAATAGTTAGTTAACGGTTTCAAGCAAAAGCATCTATGGCAAATCTAAGCCAAGTTGTGTTCTGACTGACAATAAGTCGCTCATTCTATTCACGTTTAACACCTCAGAAATTTCGAGATTAACGGTCTCGAAATCGAATAATTTTAGTGCGTCTATCGGTGCTCGCGTACCGGCACTCCAAGCCGAAGTCAGAGTTGGTAAACAAGACTTGCTGTAGTAACCAATCAATGGCTCTAGACGATTGGATTTAGCAACTACCGCCTTAGCTTGAGTCTCTGTTGCCCTGGCAAGTATTTGCTTGAGGCCAGTCACTGAGATTGTCGGAACGTCGCATGGGCACACTAACAAACTGCCGACGCCGGATAGGCCACCAATTAGAGCTGACAATGGCCCTTCACCTGGTACATAATCGTTAATTTTTCTTAAACTGATAAGGTCTGTGCCGCCCAACGCAAACACTTCGCTTACGCCGGCGTCCACCATCGCTTTCTGAACGCGCTGGTACATTGGGCGGCCAGCGATCTCAAGTAGAGCCTTGTCCGTGCCCATTCTCGTGGATTTACCACCACAGAATATGGCGCCTGTTACCCTCACACGTTCTCAGGGATACCGGTCGGGTCAAGTTGTAACAAAAATTGGGCGCATCGCTCTTCCTCATCAGCTTCACCGATCGAGGCGGCGCTCCGCTGCAAACCCAGCACGGCCTTCAAGAAACCATGGTTGCTTGGTTCAGCCCAGCGGACATAACCGCTTCCCTTCCAGCCTGAACCTCTCAATGTGTCTAGTCCACGATGATATGCGATTCGAAAATAGGCGTATCGTTCAATTACATCGTCGGTCTCCTCCGCTAAGGCCACCCAGCTATCGATGAAACGGGGCCACTTAGCAACCACAGCAGCGATCGCGAATTTACGCTCTTCTTGTTTCTGATTCCTAGCTTCCGATAGTTCGTTAGCCGCTTCCGCTATCGGAAGCGAAATGACTGTAGTCGGCGGGCCGCTGGAAAAAAGGCTTATTGGTTGTTCAGACATAACCAGACTCTATACACAGAATGCCGTATTGTTTGTTAAGTGGTTCCTGACTGGCTGAACATCGAACGTTTACAAAATTTTAATACCTTTTGCATTGTTGTTCTAGGACTCTCAGCGCTGTTGGCTGTAAAGCTCATAAAGAAGATCGGTACTCTTCTCATCTTTCTCTTAATAATAGGTTCCCTAGCAGGTTTACTATGGGGCCAGCGAACCGAGTTGCGTGAGTGTCAACTTTCTTGCTCGTGTCAGTTCTTTGGTCAATCCGTTGCAATTCCTGCTAGCCCTCTATGTGGACCCGACCGCATAAGCCCAAGTTCACTTCTGCCTAAAGATTGATTGGATTTAAAGCACTCTTGATTAGGTGTGCAATCTGCTTCGGATGTGTTTGTGGTGCTCCATGACCTAGCCCTTCAATCTTTTGAAGAGTGCCCTTGGAGGCCTCCGCTGCTGTCAGTCGTGCAGCCATATGGGCGCGCTCGTTTGATTCAGAGCCAACACCAACGATTAAGGGCACCTTTATTTGCGACGCGTCGTAACGTCTCGTCTCTTGCCATCTGAGTTCTTGCACCATTAGTTCACCTTGTCGGCGATATTGTTCGCGTGCCCTCGGTGTCATGGACAGCCACTTGCTATTACCAACTAAATTTCGCATGAAGTACTCCGCAGCATCTCCTGGGTTAGTCTCCTCATCGGGAGCTTTTGGCCACCATTTTTCCCACGCTCGAGGCGCCTCATACGAAACGATAGCGACAACTTCTGGCGGTTTCATGCTCCCTAATGCCATAGCGATAACCCCTCCGTAGCTATGCCCAAATAAGACGCAAGGACGATCAGGCAAGGCTGCTTTTAGGTCTTGGATCTGCCCATCGAATCCACGTTCAATGGCATCAGCCTCAGAACGGCCATACCCACGGCGGTCATATCTAATTATGTTCCAAGTCGGAAGGCAACGGGCAATTCGAATCATTCCTGCTGCCCTGTCCATTGCGCCATGGACGAACACAACGCAAGGGCCGTCTCTCTCCGTTTCGTAAACAGCAAGCCCATCGAACATTTGCATATTTGCTACCACTATTTAAGGAACTCGCAGTACGTTCAAAGTGTCTGTCGCCCTGCTGTCTGTGGCTCGAGAGCCTGAAACAATGACAACCGTATCCCCACTTCTGACAGCTCCCACGCGAGCTGCTGCACTTAGAGCTTCTGCAGTGGTGGCTGCAGGAGTATCTCGTTCTTCAAAGATCACAGGGCGGGTTCCCCAAGACAATGTTAACTGGTTCGCAGTTTGGTCATCGAATGTCATTCCAAACAAGGGAACCTTAGGTCGGAACCGGGCGACGCTACGTACAGTGTTACCCGAACGGCTAAGGCAAATAATAGCCGTAGCATCAGTTTCAGATGCTGTGCGAGCAGCCGCCATAGTTAGCGCATCAGTAACTCTTAGGTACGCAGCATCAGTTTTTGACCTTCGTCTAATCGCTTGTATATGTTCGGCCCAAGCTTCATAATTGAATTTTTCATCAGCTCGTTCAGTAATGCGTGCCATCGTTGCCACTGCATTCTCAGGGTCTCGACCGATCGCCGTTTCGCCACTAAGCATTACTGCTGAGGTCCCGTCAAACACCGCATTTGCGATATCGGAAGCTTCTGCTCTAGTGGGCATAGGTGCGGTGACCATGGATTCAAGCATCTGTGTAGCAGTGATAGCTGGGCGACCAAGCGCCACACATTCTTGGATAATATGCTTTTGCAAATGAGGGAGCTCTTCAATCTGAGTCTCAGAACCAAGGTCTCCGCGCGCCACCATTACAGCCCCAGATGCTTCGATTATGCCTTCTAAATTCTCGACCGCAGCCTTTGTTTCAATCTTCGCCACAATTAATGGCCCACGTGGCGTTGGTTCCACGCCGAGTCTTCGTATGTCATGTGCTGACCTAACAAAAGAAACCGCCACCATGTCGGCGTCTAGTTCGACGAAAACATCGAGGAGTTTAAGGTCTTGATCGGTAGGAGTGGTCAGACGTAGTCGGTCCGATGGTATGTGTATGCCAGGGTTGCCCTCTAAATGTCCGCCGTGCACAACGCGCGCTTCCAAGAAATCGCCTGAGCGTCCCTCGATAACCACCACGACGTTTCCATCACCGAATGCGAGGTTATCCCCAGCTTGAACATCGCTGAGCAACGATTCGTACCCGACTGAAATAACTTCTTTAGAACTAACAGTTTCGCCAATTCCTAATTTGATCAATTGGTCTTCGGCTAGTTCAACTCCACCTTCAGCGAAGCGACCACACCGGATCTTGGGGCCCGGTAAATCAACTAAAATGCCTATGTGCTGACCAAGCTCTTTCGCAACCGATCTAACTCGCCGGTACTTCTCAACTTGGTCGTCTAAAGAACCATGAGCCAAGCCAATCCGAGCAACATCCATACCAGCGCGCATCATGGCACGCAATGTCGTCGCATTCTCGGAAGCGGGTCCTATCGTTGCAATGATCTTCGTACGACGTGCCATACACAATACGGTACCCATGAACGGTGACGAGGGCATAAGAATACGACCGATTCAACATTCGCGGTTATATAACTTAAGCTTGTTGCGTGCAACTTATTTTCGTTCGTCATGGGCAACCTCAAATCGTAGTTACTGAAGATGGATCACCAGCAGACCCCCCGTTATCAGAAATCGGCAACTCACAGGCGCAAGCAATGGCGCAACTGCTTGAAGAAGAACGAATCGATGAGCTTTACGTAAGC
>DMOB01000301.1:0-8647 GCA_003452475.1 Acidimicrobiaceae bacterium
TATGCAAAACTAAATGGCATCAGTCTTTTAGAGGCATTAAAGAACGCCGAAGAATGTGGAATAAATTTAAGAACCCTAGGAGCCATTAATGAGCTCTTGAGTTTGGTTGCGTTTTACAGTGACTATGAATTCGGATTTGGAAATTCAGAGCAAAAGACTCGCGAAGTTTTACAAAAAGCTGGCTACTGGGCAGAACTAGAAACCGGACCCGATCCTGAAGGGAAGATTAAACTTGTAGAAGACTATCTTGCAGTCATCGCAGAGTTTGACTCACCGAGAGCGCTTATCAAAGCACTTGATGAATTACAAACAATGAAAGATGCACCTAAACCCAAAACTTCATCACTGTTTAAATTCATGACAGTCGAAGACGTAACACTAGAAGAAGCATTAGCTCTTTTAAGCCTTCCGCGAGAAATAATCCACCCTTTTTGTGATAATCCGATAATCATCTCAAACGGGCCATTCGGCCCTTATCTAAAACATACCTGCGACAATGGAGGGGACGGTGGTGCCGGCGAGACCTCTAAGGATGATCCGGATGAGCCACACTCCGGAGGGGACCTAAAAATCTTTGGCAAATCTGAAACTCGCAGCCTAGATAATGAAGATCAGTTGATTACATTAACGCTCGAAGAAGCTGTAAAGAAACTTAAAGAGCCCAAAAAGTTTGGAAGAACAGCGAAAGCGCCGCTTCAAGAATTTGGGAAAGATCCTGACTCAGGCAATATGGTTTCCTTAAAAGATGGAAAATTTGGACCTTACGTCACCGACGGTGAGTACATGGCGTCACTTGCTTTGGGAGACATACCTGAAGATTTGACATTCGATCGAGCACTTGAGCTTTTGGCTGAAAAAAGACTAAAAGGTCCACCCAAAAAGAAAGCATCTGCAAAGAAGCGCAGCCCCAAATCCAGTAGACGAAAAAAGTGAGTTGATACTGCGTATCGTCTAGTCTCATCAGCTAGCAAATGTTTTAGAACTGGTGTTTAGTTCAAAACTTCGTAGTTCTTAAAATGAAATTTAGTTAATGTAGTTTCTTTATTTACACTGTGGGAGTGAATACGCTTAACTAGTGAACGGTTAGTTCATGCGCATTTAGAATATTTATGTCTGATAATTCTGCTCCTCACTCTGCCGATGGCATGAACTCCGAAAGCCCTGCGCGTTTTACTGTCTTAAGATCTCGAAGTTTTTTAAAGCTATGGATAGCTCAAGTAGTTAGTGCCTTCGGTGATTGGATTGGCTTTCTTGCAATTATTGAAGTAGCTCGACGAATCGGCGGGGACCAACCAGGCTCAGCGATTGCTCTCGTCATGCTAGCTCGCGTACTACCTGGCTTCTTTTTGGCTTCAGTTGGTGGCCTAATTGTTGACCGACTTAACCGTAAGCATCTCCTCATCACTTGTGACATTATTCGAGCGGCCACTTTGCTGACCATCCCATTTATCGAACGCGTATGGGGTCTTGTCTTAGCGTCTTTTATTTTAGAATTAGCGACCTCATTATGGAGCCCATGTAAAGAAGCCATAGTCCCAAACCTAGTTCCCAAAGAACAGTTAACCGCTGCCAACTCGTTGTCCTTAGTAGCTGCTTACGGAACGTTCCCATTAGCTGCAGGCGCGTTCATTGGGCTTGCGAAACTGGTTGAATGGTTCGGCCAAAGCGCAGTAGGACAAGTTGAATGGGCGCTAGTAGTAGATGCAGCAACATTTGTTATTGCCGCCGCATTAATAGCTACTTTGCCCATTAAACCCCATAGAAAACAGCGAGCCGTTAAGAAAACAAAGCTTGGTTTAGCCGAAGGGTTCCAAGAACTGCGCGAAGGCTGGAACTTCATCGCGCTTAGCCCAAGGGTGCGTGCGGTATTGGTGGGGTTGAGCACTGGGATGATCGGCGGGGGAATGTTGATTCCCCTTGGCGCTGTTTTCAACGATGTTGTGCTGAAAGCAGGCAATGCCGGCTTCGGTACTATTATAGTAACACTTGGTTTCGGGGTCGCTCTCGGAGTTTCTGCGCTCTCGATCGCTCAAAGAAGACTCAATAAAGAACGCACCTTTGTGACTTCGGTGTTCGGCGCTGGATTCGGTCTTCTCTTCGCCGTGTCTTGTTCAGATACTTTTTTAGCGCTTGCTGGAGTTTTTGTAATGGGGATCTTTGCCGGAAGCGTATATGTTTTAGGGTTCACCCTTCTACATGAAGAAGTAGTAGAAGAATTAAGAGGACGCGTATTCAGTGCGCTCTATACGGCAGTAAGGTTTTGTTTACTATTGTCGATTACAGCTGGAGGATTTCTCTCAGATGGCTTCAACTGGTTGTTTGGGGTAGTTTTCGAAAACGAAATTGTTGTCGGACAATTCACAATGGAACTTCCCGGGGTTCGCGGCGCCCTGTGGCTGGCTAGTTTGCTTATCATTGGAGCAGGAGGACTGTCTCTTTTATCTCTTCGGAAAAGCCAGGAAAAAAAATATTGAAACGTGGTCGGTACATCGCATTTGAAGGCTGGGAAGCCAGCGGCAAGTCAACCCAGGCAGAAAGACTTGCAAAAAAACTCGATGCTGTTTTAACGCGTGAACCAGGTGGAACAGAACTAGGAGCTGCAATTCGAGAAATGCTGTTAGGTGACGGACCGGTCCCATCAGCGCGATCAGAAGCTCTTTTGTTTGCTGCCGATCGAGCTCATCATGTAGACACTATTGTCGAACCGGCTTTGGCTCTCGGCCGCGACGTAGTTACAGATAGATCTTTCGGTTCAACCTTGGCCTACCAGGGATACGGCAGAGGCCAGTCGTTAGACGACCTTCACACACTCATAGAATGGGCGAGCGGGGGTCTTCTGCCAGACATAATTATTTTGTTACAGGTACCAGTCGAGATCTCGAACCAACGATTGGGTGCAACTAGAGACCGTATGGAACGCGAAGACGAAGGTTTCGCCGAACGCGTAATCAGTGGGTTTCAATTGCTAGCCGAGAAAGATGCCAACCGTTGGAAAATAGTTGATGCGTCGGGCTCAGTAGAAGAGATTGAGCTACTGGTCAACAAAGCGCTTGAAGAAGATTGATGAGCAGCCTCTTCGATACTATTACAGGTCAGCCACGAGCCGTCTTGATGCTGCAAGCTGCCCTCATTGACCCAGTACCTGCCTATCTATTTGTTGGGCCATCTGGGGCTGGGACTCGAAATGCAGCAAGACTTTTTGCGGCGGGTCTGCTCAACGATAGAGATAATGATCAGGAACGACACCAGCGGCTCGCAACAGCCGAAGAACACCCCGATTTAGTGATCGTGGATCGCGCTGGTGCTTTCGTAACAGCCGAACAGGCCAGAGACATTGTTCGTACCGCTTCTACGAGCCCAATTGAAGGTAATCGTAAAGTGATAGTGGTAACAGACTTGCACCTGATACGAGATGCCGGCCCAATGTTGCTTAAGTCGATCGAGGAGCCACCGCCGTCTACATTTTTTGTTTTGTTGGCTGATGAAATTTCTTCTGATCTCGTAACTATTGCGTCTCGATGCCTTCAAATCGAGTTTGTTTCTATTCCCGCTGGTGAACTTGAAAAACTCCTTATTGAAGAGGGTGTAGATCTGGGTCGTGCACGGTTTGCATCGCAAATTGCAAATGGTTCTATAGATAGAGCTCGAATCCTCGCTAGCGATGACGGAGCATTAAATCGATGGAATGCGTGGAGTCAAATTCGGGAAAGACTTAACGGAAGTGGCGGTAATGCTGCTTTAGCAGCCGACCTTGTTTTGGGACTAATAGATTCATCTGCGGGCCCGATGGAAAATAAGCACTCAGAAGAAAAATTAGCTTTAGATGAGCGCGCAGAGCGCTTTGGTGAACGGGGGCTCGGCAGAACGACATTAGAAGATCGGCACAAACGGGAACTTCGACGTTTGCGCACAGATGAGTTTCTGATGGGGTTTAGCGCCTTAGGAGCTGCGATCAGACAAGAGATCTCAGATCAAACTATAGATAGCCAAAAAGCAATTCGGTCGCTCACAGCAATACAAAAAGCTTCCCAAAATTTACGTCGTAACCCCAACGAAAAGTTGATGACGCAACGCTTAATGTTAGAACTATCAGACTGAGCCCAAGGTGGGAATTGAACCCACGACCTGCTCTTTACGAGAGAGCCGCTCTACCACTGAGCTACTCGGGCGCTGAGCCGCTCACGATATCAGCAGACTTTAACAGCGGGAACCTCTTAACGGGAAGATGATGGAATCAGGCCAGAAAATTTTAATATTTGAGAAATTTGGCTAATAATCAAATGTGATTCGGCTATGGGGATCGCGGCAGCTAGCCTAAAGGCATGGAAGCACTAGGAGCACAGATCTGGCATTTTTGGCTTGCAGTGCCACTTGCGGTGGGCGCTGTAGTGAATGTCATTGCACTTTTGTTAGGTTACGTAGCCAAAGTCGTAGCCCCCCGATATCCAAAGCGTTGAATGGACACATGTGTCAGTGGACTGGGAGCTTGCTCGACGGATAGCAGTTAAAGTTGCTGGAGAAGAACCCTTATCTCAATCATATTTAGGGAATTCACTCCACTCAGATTTCGCACGGTTCACTCCGCAAGCAGAGGAGCTTGTTTCCATAGAAACTGGTTTGTTCTCGAAAGATGGAAAAGCTCGAGCAAAAGTGATCGATCGAGCAGGTTGGATCGACGCAAATATCAAGTCTTTTCAAAGATTGTTGCGACCGATACTTGTTTCCGAAAATGATGAGGGAAGAGCTGAATCTCAACTAACGAAAAAAATTGCGGCTACAGAATTGGGACTAGTTTTAGGTTGGATGTCTCGCCGTGTGCTTGGCCAGTATGACCTACTACTTGCTGAGGATGAAGATCGTGATGACCAGGATTACGTGTATTACGTAGGTCCTAATATTCTGTCGGTGGAAAAAAAATTCGCCTTCCCTCCCCAACAATTCCGACTTTGGCTGGCGCTACATGAACTAACACACCGGTCACAGTTCACGGGAGTCCCATGGCTACGACCCCATTTTTTGACTCTAGTAAACGGAATGCTTGACGAGGTAGAACCTGATCCAGAACGTTTTAAAGACGGAATTAAATATTTGTATGATGAGCGACGATCCGGCCGTGATCCTCTTGGTGAAGGTGGATTAGCTGCCCTGTTCGCTAGCGATAAACAACGAGGCTTGCTCGAAAGCGTCGGAGGAATGATGAGTTTAGTTGAAGGGCACGGGGATGTAACAATGACACGCGCTGCTATCGGCTATGTAGAACATGCACCAAGATTTGCTCGTGTGCTGCAAGAACGGCGAAATGGGGCGAAAGGTTTTGCTCGCATGATGCAAAAATTAATGGGTATCGAAGCCAAATTAGCTCAGTATCAGGCAGGTGAAGAATTTATTGCGGCTATTGAGTCACAAAGAGGTAATCGAGCTGTCGACATTATCTGGTCAGACGTTTCGCATTTGCCATCGCTGAAAGAAATTCGCGATCCAGAAGCATGGATGCAACGAGTGCCTGCGATTTAGGCACGTCGTCTAATGAAACCTCGTTCAAACTTCCATGACTACATAGATCAATGTGCATTCCCTAGCAAGGGTGAATTGATTTGCGCAGTATCAGGAGGAGCGGACTCTGCCGCTCTCTTGATATTGGCATCTGAAATTAGCTCCACGGTTAAAGCTATTCACGTGAATCATGGGCTCAGACAAGAAGTTTCTGAAGAGGCAAAAAAAGTCGAAATGCTTGCTGACAAACTCAGCGTAGGTTTTGAAGAAATAAAAATTGAATTAGTCGATGGGCCAAATTTAGAAGAGAGAGCTCGCGATGCCCGTTATCGGGTATTACCCAACGAAGTACTAACGGGACATACAGCCGATGACCAAGCTGAAACTGTTCTGTTACATCTAATGCGCGGAGGCTCGCTAGATGCGCTATCAGGAATGCGACCAAGTGGTCACCCTCTGCTGCGATTAAGGAGATGCGATACCGAAGCAATTTGCAACCGCTTTGGATACCAACCAATATTTGATCCCAGTAACAAAAATCCCCGATTTCTTCGAAACCGGGTCCGGCATGAAATATTGCCTCTAATGGCAGATGTTGCACAACGAGATGTTGCACCGTTATTTGTTCGTGCAGCTGACCTAGCAAGAGATGACCGAGACTTACTCGACGAATTGGCCTCTGTTATAGACCCTACTGATGTGAAAGAGCTCAATTCTGCTCCGGTGCCATTAGCTAGGCGAGCTATTCGTCAATGGCTAAGAAATGATCACCCACCGGATCTTGCGGCTGTTGAAAGAGTGCTTGAAGTCGCTAGAGGAAATTCGCTTGGAACCGAGATTGCTGGAGGGAAGAGAATCCGGAGAAGTAAAGGTAAGTTGCATCTTTTTGAACGTATTAGCTCAGAGGATGAAGTTTCCGAAACTAGCGACTAGGTTGGCGAGCCGTGGTCGACCATAATTTAATTCTTAATCATCCTGCTCTCAGTGAAATTTTGGTAACCCAAGAGGAGATCGAAAGCCGGGTGTCAGAAATAGGTGATCTGATCAGTAAAGATTACGAAGGGCGTGAACCGTTATTAGTCGGTGTGCTCAAGGGTGGAGTAATTTTCACCACAGATTTATGTCGCGCAATAGACTTACCGGTCCAACTCGATTTCATGGCGGTTTCTTCATACGGAAGCAGCACAACAACCAGCGGGGTTGTCCGAATCCTTAAAGATTTAGATACTGACATTGAGGGAAGAGATGTCATTCTCATAGAAGACATCGTAGATAGTGGTTTGACTCTCCGATATCTGCGCAAAACCTTGCTTGCAAGAAACCCAGCAAGTCTGGTGATGTGTTCCTTGTTAGTCAGAGAAGAAGCTCAAGATGATTTAGATGACCTCATAAAGTATGTAGGTTTCCAGATACCTAAAGTATGGGTAGTTGGTTATGGACTAGATGTGGCGCAACGGTTTCGAAACTTAAAAGATATATGGTCCTATAACACCGAAACAGGTCAATGAATTTCTGCAGGTGTAAGTGACTCACTGGATGAGATCGCTTGCTAGAAGTACGCTGGTCTTCGACGTCTAAGAAAATTGGTTTTAATGAAAGGAAAATGGGCTGCAGGCATTGAGCCTCGAAATTTTGCCTGGGTAATAAAAGATCAGCTTGCTGTATGCGAACGACCGGGTGGATATGGAGCCAATCATCGTCGCGTTCGACGTCAAGAAGAGATTATTTGGCTGAGACAGCAGGGATTTGATATTGTCTTCTCCTTAATACCCGGCTCCCATAATTTGAATAACTACAGAGAATTAGGGTTACCGTTCGCACACCGTCCATGGCCACAGCGTGAACAATTGTTAAGTTTCTTAGAGACAATTTATGGCGAGATGGACACGTTGCTGCATCGTGAAAAAAAAGTAGTGATTCATGCTGAGGAACTAAGTGAACGGGTTTGCGGAATTGTTGCTGGCTATTTACTATATGCCCGGCTTGTTTCTACTGGACCTCAGGCCTTAGCAATGGTTGAGCGCATTTTCCAACGGCATTTAGGGCCGTTTGGACGTGAACTTGTTGAAATTAGCCTGGCTATTAAGCAACCTCGTGTAGCAGACTGAACAGATGCGCGATTCTTCAGAACCAAAAGATTTTATTCAGCTTCGTGGGTTAAGGGTAACCTGCATAGTTGGCGTCTTGGCAGAAGAAAGGGAGCGAAAGCAGCCGTTAGAAATAGATATAGACCTCCGAGCTGATTTAGAACCGGCTGGCGCGAGCGATCAATTAGATGACACGGTCAATTATGGAACTGTCGGAGAGCTAGCAGCCGAAATTTGTATGCGAGAGAAGGCTCAATTACTAGAGCGATTAGCCAATGTCATAGCGACTGAAATTTTGGCTCTCGGAGGAGTTCATGAAGTAACAATATCTATTAGGAAGATACGGCCACCTGTGCCTGTAGATCTTCATACATGTGGAGTGCAGATCACGCGGTCTTTCAAATGACCAAGGAATTAATGAGATGTTTCATCGGTCTTGGATCTAATATGGGTGACCGAAAGTCTTTTTTAGAAAATGCTGTAGCAATGATCACTGACATCGTTAATGTCTCTAGCTTGTACGAAACAGCGCCAATCGGTGGACCGGAACAAGAACCATTTCTGAACATGGTGGTTGAGCTACAAACGGTTTTAGGTCCGTATGAAGTTCTCGAACTTTGCAGGAAGCTAGAAGCTAATGCAGATCGAGAGAGAACGATTCGATGGGGACCGAGGACTCTTGATGCAGACGTGCTGATATACGGAAACTTAGTCCTTGACGATGTAGAACTGACTTTGCCACATCCGCGAATGTGGAATCGTGCTTTTGTCATGTATCCCCTCGCAGAATTAGCGCCAGATCTTCTTCCTGAAGACTGGGAGGTTTCGGTCATCGGTCAGGAAGTAAAATTGATTGAGAGTTGACGAGGTAAATGCGAATTTTTGAAATACGAAGTTGCATTATCGACGGGGCGAAGGCACGATCTTAAGTGAGGCAGCGCACGCTTAGCGGCATGCTGACCTTAGAAATGGAGTTGCTATGCTTTTGGTAATCGACGCAGGCAACACTCAGATGATGGTTGGCCTATACGGCTCGACTGTTGTCAACGAGCCCCAAACAGCATCAT
>DMOB01000301.1:8955-9684 GCA_003452475.1 Acidimicrobiaceae bacterium
TATTGTCAACGAGCCACAAACAGCATCAAGTGGTTTACTAGGACACTGGAGAATGGCGACCAGCCCTGATCGCACCGAAGATGAAATAGGGTTGGCCATATCTGGGTTCACCGGAGAGATAGGAATTGAGCTCGAGAACGATGTGACAGGCTTAGCTATTTCATCGGGCGTCCCGTCAGTTACCGCATCTCTTCGTCGGTTTGCTGAACGATACCTAGATGTGTCGCCCGTAGTCCTCGGACCGGGCGTCAAATCTGGAATGCCGATTCGATACGAGGATCCGCGCTCTGTTGGGGCAGATCGAATTGCTAATGCAGTAGCGGCGCGTGAATTGTATGGAGCCAGCAGCGTTGTCGTAGATTTCGGAACAGCTACCACTTTTGATGTTATCGATTCAACCGGAGCCTATTTAGGTGGAGCGATCTTACCGGGATTAGAAATAAGTCTAGAAGCATTATTTGGTCGGGCAGCGCTACTACGAGAAGTTGACTTAACGGAACCTAAAGGTGTTATTGGTAGAAATACTCACGAATCGATTCAATCGGGAGTGATTTTTGGTACTGCTTGTCTTGTAGACGGGATGATCGATCGTATTGAAGAGGAAGTTGGCGACGTTACAGTCATTGCTACTGGAGGGTACGCGGAGCTAATTGCGCCGCATGCGCGAACAGTAGACCATCATGAGCCATGGTTAACGTTGCATGGTTTGCGACTAGTCCACAACAAAAA
>DMOB01000077.1:0-1298 GCA_003452475.1 Acidimicrobiaceae bacterium
ATGAGGACCTCGAACAATTACCGCGCGGCGGCCATGACTACAAGAAGCTCTACGCAGCGTACAAAGCCGCCGTGGATCACCAAGGTTCCCCAACAGTGATTCTTGCCAAAACAGTAAAAGGGTGGACGCTAGGACCTGACGTCGAGGGGCGTAACGCTACTCACCAGATCAAGAAACTCAATCATAATCAACTGAGAACTATCCGAGACCGGCTTCAGTTGCACTCTGAAATTCCCGAGGATTTTGACCCGGACAACCCTCCTTACTACCGTCCGCTCAACGGCTCCGAAGAGCTTAAATATCTTATGGATAGACGCAGGGAACTCGATGGTTCGCTTCCAAGTAGGAACTCCAGATGGCGACGAAAGCCTCTTCCCCTTCCATCTCGTAAACCATTTTTGGCAATGGAGAAAGGCTCGGGAAAACAAGAAGTTTCCACCACCATGGCATTCACCAGACTACTTCGTGATTTAACTCGAGAAGATGGCTTCGGAGAACGGGTAGTACCAATTATCCCTGACGAAGCGAGAACCTTCGGTATGGACTCTCTTTTTCGGACTATCGGAATTTATGCGAGCCAAGGCCAGAAGTATGAGCCTGTAGACCATGATCTTTTGCTTTCATACATGGAGGCGCAAGATGGGCAGATCCTTGAAGAGGGAATCACTGAGGCTGGAGCATTGGCGAGCTTTACCGCTGCAGCTACCTCATATGCGACGCGCGGCGTGCCAATGGTGCCTTTCTACACATTTTATTCAATGTTTGGTTTTCAGCGGGTAGGCGATGCTATTTGGGCTCTCGCTGATATGCGAGGAAGAGGTTTTTTGTTAGGTGCCACGGCAGGCAGAACGACATTGATGGGTGAAGGGTTACAACACCAAGACGGGCACTCGCTATTAATGGCTAGCACTGTTCCATCATGTCGAGCTTATGACCCTAGTTTTGCGTTCGAGCTCGGAACCATTATTGAAGATGGCCTACAAAAGATGTACGAGCTGAATGAAGACGTTTTCTATTATCTAACTATTTATAACGAGAATTACCTTCAACCAGCTCTCGAGCCCAGTTACTCAAAAGAAGATCTTATTAAAGGCCTCTATAAATTCAAAACTGCTTCTGATTACCATAAGCATCAAGCCACTATTCTTTTTTCTGGCACTGCTTACGGTGCTGCCGCTAAAGCTGCGGAGATGCTAGCTGCACAATATGATGTCGGCGTTGACCTCTGGAGCGCAACTTCCTACAAAGCCTTGCGAGAAGATGCTCTTTCAACTGAGCGCAATAGCTTTCTTAAGCCA
>DMOB01000077.1:1685-13175 GCA_003452475.1 Acidimicrobiaceae bacterium
GTTGTTGCCATAACTGACTACATAACGCTGGTCCCAGACCAAATCGCTCGATGGGTACCGAGAGACTACACCTGTTTAGGCACCGATGGTTTTGGCAGAAGCGACACCCGAGAAAAGCTACGACAACATTTTGAAGTAACCGCCGAACATCTTGTCATGACCGTACTCAGCAGATTAGCCGCCGCTGGCGAGCTAGATCAGTCAGAGCGCGATAAAGCTATTCAACAATTTCAGCTAACAACGAATTTGCCTGATCCCTGGTCAGCTATTTTTTACTGATAGTTGTTATCAGTCTTCTAGCTACGACTCTGCACAAGTAATCGAACCGACTTCTGCGCACGGAGCCATGAGAACCCTCATTCGGCCTTTCACTGACTCAGAAAATTTTTCCCGATAGCTGCACCGGACTGAATCTAGTCATCAAGCAAGCAGTCACCTTATGGTTTTTGTTTTAAAGCTGAGTTCATCTTTACCGTAACTATTACTCAGCTTCAAATGAGTCAATATTCAGATCTCAAGTAGAGTGTTTTTGTGGCAAATATTCCCTGTCCTATGCGTTGGTACGGTGACTACGAGACCGGAGAAAAATTTATTCTCGGATCAGTCAAAATTGACGAAAAAGAGATCTTGGAATTTGCGAACAAGTACGATCCGCAGCTTTTTCATGTCGACAAAGAAGCAGCTAACGAAAGCCTTTATGGTGGACTCATAGCTTCTGGTTGGCATACCGGTTCATTAATGATGCGCCTGCTAGCCGAAAATTTTCTCGGCGAGTCGAGTATGGGCTCACCTGGTCTTCAAGAGTTAAGTTGGTTCGCTCCCGTTAGGCCTGGCGACACTCTTACTTTGCATGTAGAAATCCTAAGCAAACGTTTGAGCAAGTCAAAACCTGACAGAGGGTTTTTGACTTGCCGCAATGACCTTGTTAATCAACACGATGCAGTTGTAATGCGCACGGTGCCATTGATGATGATCGCGCTTAGAAGCTAAAATTAGGTTTCTGCTGCTTCACGTTCTAACCACCCCATAAGAATTGATACAGCTCTCGGGTCATGTCGGATTCGGTGATCTGCACCTTTTATTAATCTCAGCTGCGGAGATGGATGGATTTGTGCTAACTGTCTAGCGTCTTCATAGGGCACCTGACGATCATTTGTTCCATGCACTATCAGTAACGGCATATCTTGTATTCTCTCGACTGCATCGATAGCTCGATTCTCCTTGAGTTCTCTTGCCCAGGCACTTAAGGAAGGAGGGAAACTCTCATCCTTAATTACTCCTACGCTTCGGCAGTGTTGAACGAAACGACGAGGATCTGCTGCCCAATCGTCAAAATCTGCTCTGGGCGCCATAACCGCAACACCACGTATCTCGGGATCGCGAGCTGCCGCCATAAGAGCAAGAGAGCCTCCCGTAGTTGAGCCGATAAGCCACACTTTCGAAATTCCTCTATCTCGAAGGTGATGGATAGCTCGAGCGATGTCTTCAAGCCAGCCTGACATCGAAAATTCCCCTTCTGAGGCTCCACAGCCGCGTAAGCTGACCGCAAGTACTACCCACCCTTGTTCAGCCGCAATCCGCTCTGCAAATTTTTCATATGAGCGATTCGGGGTTCCCGGTCGTTGGGCTGATGGAAACCCATGACATAGGACCACCCCTCGACGTTCCGTATTTACCTTGTCAGGCTCAACCAACAAAGCATCAAGTCGTGGAACGCCCCCAAGCTCAGTCTCAGTTACAGAAACCATTGTCGAAACTTTATCTAGCTTCAGTTAGCTGAGCAGCAAGAACCAAGCCGATAGCCTCGGTTTCGAGCCTCACTCAGTTCATCGGGACCAAAAGTTGCATAGGTTTGGGTTGCTATTATGTCTTCGATTTTCTCTGGAGATAAGCAAGATTTAATTTCATGAACAACCTGGTTTCTTTTATCTCCGACATATCGAAATCCTTCAAGTTCCTTTGGGTCATCCATTTTGTAAGTCTGCCTCACTAATCTTTCTGGGCTATGCCAAGAGCACCGATTATCGCCAGGTACCTTAAATGGCCATCAACAACTTCTTGAATTACTGGTTTAGTTATCTCGTATCCCTTCGACCGAGCTTCTCGATAGAGATCTTGCGAGGAACCTTGCTGATCAGCAACGCTGGCACCGCTCGAACCCGATTCAGATTCAGATTCAGAAAATTGTAGTTGGTTTAAATGCCAGCGTAGGAGCTCCTTGAGTTCTAAAGGATCGAGTTCAGAGGCAGCGTTGTATGGAAGATTTTCCGCAACAAACATCGCTGCCTCTTCAAGCCTCCAAACTGGCTCACGACGCTGCCTTCCAAGACGACTAGTTTCACGTCCGATTACTCCTACGGCAACCAAAAAACCGGTGAGTAGTGATGAGACTGCGGTTAGAAGGAGCATAGTCTCATCACTACTTAATCTTTCTACTTAATTTAAGGCCTAGTCCTAAAGCCCTATTCGCTGAGCCAATAATTCACGATGATATGCCGGATCTCCGAACATTAGTTCAGAACTTTTAGCTCTTTTGAAGTAAAGGTGAGCTGGATGCTCCCACGTGAATCCGATACCACCATGGATTTGAATATTTTCGGCTGCGCAATGAAAATATGCTTCTGAACAGTAGGCCTTGGAAAGAGAAGCTACCGATGGGAGCTCATCATTCATTTCAGATGCACACCATGCAGCATAGTATGCAGCTGATTTTGCAGATTCAACTTCGAGAAGCATGTCAGCACACTTGTGCTTGATTGCCTGGAATGAACCAATTGGGCGGCCAAACTGAACACGATCTTTTGCATACTGAACTGCCATTTCCATAGCAAACTGAGCACCACCAACCTGTTCATTAGCAAGAGCCACCGCAGCAAGATCTAATATTTGGGAAACATACTCGAAGTTGTTTGTGTCACACAGGTGAGTCGCTGGGGTGCCATCAAACGTAATGCGTGCCTGTTTACGGGTTTGATCCATTGTGGATAAATTTTCCCTAGTGAGCCCAGCAGCTTCCCCATCGACTGTAAAGAGATGAATTCCACCATCCACGCGGGCTGCTACGACAAACAGATTAGCAGTTCCCCCATCAGTCACAAACATTTTTTCACCGGAGATAGTCGCACCCTCTGCTAGTCCGGATGCCTGCACGGCAATACCGTCGGCATCCCATCGACCAGATGCTTCAGCAAGAGCAAGAGTGGCGATTGTCTCACCTGACGCAATGCCTGGCAACAATTCGGATTTAGCGGTTTCGTTACCTGAGTGGATAATGGCGTTTCCTGCTAATACCACGGTGCTGAAAAACGGCGCGCATAACAAACTTCGTCCCATTTCTTCGAGCACGATTCCAAGCTCTACATATCCAAACCCTTGGCCGCCATATTCCTCGGGAACGATAAGGCTCTGAAGTCCGAGCTGCTCAGCCATTTGGCTCCACACCGCTCTATCAAATCCATCATCAGTTTCCATTAACTCTCTTACCGTGAGCTCAGCCGATTTGTCCTCCATAAAGGATCTGACAATGTTTCGCAGTTCTTCTTGTTCTTCAGTAAAAGCAAAGTTCATTAGTTACTCCATTGAGCGATTTATTATGTTCTCTTTCTAACAGCTTTTCTTCAGGATTTCCAATACGCTTGAGTACGCACGTGTACACATTGCGTAAGAATTGGACTGCTTCATGGAATCAAAAAAGGCTGCGAAGAGCATAGGGGTCAGAGAGTTTCGTTCAAATCTCGCGTCGTACCTTCGAGACGCCTACCTAGGTCATCGAATAGTTATTACAAGCGATGGCAAAAAAATGGCCGAATTGGGGCCGATAAGTGGCGGCTCGCTTAACAACTCTCTTGAGGCTCTGATAGCTACCGGCTTACTTGAAGCACCAACACAAGCCATACACGAGGCTCAACCAGCCAGCTTTCAACTCCCTGCTGGCGTAAATAGTCAGCAGATACTCAAGGAATTGAGAGGGAGATGACCATAGCAATTGATACTTCAGCGTTCCTGAAACGATACGTGGCAGAAAGTGGACGCCATCTAGTCAACTCTGCTCTCGCCGATGACTCAGCCTGGTGCTCATCTGCCTTTACACGAACTGAGGTGCAATTAGCGCTTCACCGGATGGCAAGTAATCAGCAGATGCAAGAGTCCCTGTGGGCTTCGTTTCGAAGCGATTGGGACAAAGTGGCAGCAGTGCCCCTCGACAATAGGTGTCTAGCTCGTTCTATAGAAATCGGTGCCAGATTCGATTTACGTACCGTCGATGCCTTACATCTCGCTGCGGCAGATCGCTTACCAAAACCACTTAAGTATTTAACATTTGATAGCCATCAGATTCCAGCTGCTCTTAGCTTAGGCTTCGAGGTAATTTCTCAAATGACTAGCTAACGCGACACTTATTCCTACTAGTCACCGATCTCCAGAAATCCTGGCACGCCTCTCTCAATCAGACTCAGAGCTACCGAACCTGGGAGTCTGCTGGTTCGCTCGAAACGCAGCGAAATCCCTCGAGCTTCGCATCCATACTTTTCGCCAGCAACTGAGATATGAACTGATCTGATGCTTCTTATGGTGCTACTCCACCTGCGCTCTAGCGACTTATTAAAGACATCTGGCAGCACGACACGAGTCGTTTTCTCACCAGACTTTCCGATTACTAAGGTTTTTTCACGACCTATTGCAATGACATCAGTAACCAGGTAATTCAATTCTTTTTCCTTCATATTTCCTATGCATAAAAGTCTCTAAGATTGTTTCGAAGCTTCACCTTGCGAAATTTAGCTTGGGCCCTCGCAAGGAACGCGGTCGGTCTTGTCAGGCACGACTTCCAACAAGACCGACCATCGCATTCCCTCATTTACCCCTCAGTGAGACTAACTAGGAGCAAATGAGCCACCAGAATCTCTAAGGATTCCAGTTCTTTTAATATCGACTATTGAAGTTCGCCGATATCTTCTCGATCGATATCAAACATGCCCCATATTGGATACAGCGCTGACCTCACTTCGTCAGCTGTTGCACCCGACCCAGGTTCATTAGACAGATCATATGCAGAGTTTATTGTCGCAATGGTGTCTGCGCCCGCTCCACCAAGAGCTCCAATTCTTGGCTCTAGTACTCGCCAGAATGACAAGCCCTCTGCTTGGTGAACACGAGCCTTCGCTAGATCACCATTCGCAATATCGCCTTCGACTTTGGTTGCATAACGCATCGTTGCCTGACTATAGATAATCGTTACCGCTCGGATAACTGAGTTAGCTGCTTCAGTAGCTCCAGCCACATCTCCGGCGAGTATCGCGTCACGCCCTGCAATCATGGCATTCAGAATTGACTCGTTAGCAACAGCTGTTTCGCCGTCTGCTCCAAGGGTGCCATAATTACCGCCTCGTTTGTTACCAGTTCCATAGGGCCCGCAGCTTCCGCTTGCACCGTGATAGAAAGCCCATCCTTCATCCCAGTTATGAACGGCGCCTTCAAGGTTGCCATCAGTGGCTTTGCCTAGAGCTGAGTTTAATTCATGGACTGTCCACGCGATCATGGTCTGGTTTTGAATGCCCTTTTGAACACCCTGCTTTCGAACTGAGTCGGATTCTCCTTCGAACATTCCAGTTCCATCAAGTGCGGCTGATACGTAATCGTTTAAGCTGCCTCCTGCGCCGTAATAGTCATCGTGTGAATGCTTTTTGCCTTCTGCCGCTGCGAATCCACCTATAGTTCGCACTTCCCCACTTGACTTAACTGAGTTCTTGCCATCTACGTAGATAGCTTTGACGGCACCAAAGTCGATTGAGTCAGCGCCGAGCAATTCATTGATCTCGCAAATATCGTCAACGACTAAACGATGACTCGAAACATCAGAAGCGTATTCGTATCCGTTGTCACTCCCAAAGTCACCGACTTCGCCGGACTCCGACGCTTCTGCCGGAGCACTGGAGCTTGCGCTTGCAACTGCGCTCGAACTTGAACTTCCGCTCGAACTTGAACTTCCGCTCGAACTTGCGCTCGCACTTACCGACTCAGATCCATTAGACCCGATCTCCCTAACCGCAGCGCCATCATCATCACCGCAAGCAGCAACTAAAAAACTGAAAGCGAAAAGAGCTCCTATCACTCTAATTAAATTGAATTTTTTCATAGTGGTTTCCTTATCTCCAAACTCATTGCACGAACCAAATAACGAACACTTAATAATAGGTATGCCTAATACTATTTGTTTGTATTTTCTTATATTTTTATTAGCTATACCTTCTCATTTAACCCACTCACCCAAAAACAGATTGCTATAACGAACTTTTTAGATCACTTATTTTTGTTAAATCCCGATCAATCTCAGCCAAAACACACGCCTCAAACAAAGTCAGTGCTCTTTCTTCAATAAAGCTTCTAGACCCGCTTCCCGTAGCAGAAATAAGCACGGCATCAAGAACTTCATCCACCAGAAGAGACACCTCAAATACTTCTTCTTCATCATCTTCAACACAATTCTCAAGAATTGACATAACATCATCGAGGTCCAGCATTGTCACAAAGCGATAATGCTCAAGACCTTGGTTTTCAACACACATGAGTCCCGGCCCAAGAACGCGCGAGGCCCCTATAACCACTAAAGAGCTGATCAACTCAATACCCCGTGCAGTAAAATCTTCATCGCCTATCAGCTTGCGAAAGTGACACGGATTCACTCGTGCTTCATTGCCATGACCCACGATGACTTCTGTCCCATCCATGCAAATAATTTTCAAACTTAAGCTCGCAGTTGAATGAGCCAAGGCTGCCGCCGAACGAATTTGATCAACACTAGGTGCCATTGATATGCGCATTAAAACCCCCAAGGCTCGAGACCGCATACTTTGCTGTCTCCTACATCACTAATTCCTACCATAGTGTTAAGTGAACCTAACATTAGAAGATAGGGTATGCAACCAATGGTAGAAAGAACTACAATAAAAGATGTGGATTACGAAACTCCCGAACATCACCCGGCATTCGAGGAATACTCAGAGACTATTTTTGAATTGAAGGAAGATGGGCTTCCTGTTATCCAAGCGCGGATAGCCGAGCGGCTTGAAGTCTCTCGACCTGCTGTGTCTGAAATGATTAAGAGGATGGAGACAGAAGGTCTTATCAAGATCGACACAAAGTCACACATCGCACTAACAAAATCAGGGCTGCGATTAGCAACTGCGATTGTACGGCGACATCGTCTGGCCGAAAGATTCTTGACAGATGTGCTTCGCCTTAGCTGGGCCGAAGCGCACCACGAAGCAGGCAAGTGGGAGCACGTTATCTCCCCCACGGTAGAGACCGCCCTCGTAGCACTTCTCGAAAACCCCGAGACATGCCCGCATGGCAACCCAATACCTGGTTCGGACTACCAAGCGCCTAAAGGAAACCAGACTCTCGCAGACACGCCAGTTGGATCATCTTTCAAAGTAAGCAGAATTCCTGAAGAGTTAGAATTTGAACCTGGCCAGCTCGAGTTCTTGGAAGAGTTTGGATTAATGCCTGGGCGAGTGGGGCGAGTTGAAACCGTCTCTCCTGATGGAACCTTGACGTTAACAGTTGACGGAAAAATATTTGGGCTTAGCGCTTTCGCTGCGAATCGCATTCTTGCTACACCAGAAGCTCTGACATCCTCTCATTGAGCAACCAAATGCCAGCGTCCATAAGCGAAATTCATCTTCTTGATGTTTGCCATCGATATAACGAAAAACCGGTTGTATCCAACTTCAGCGTCACTGTGCCAGAGGGACATTCTCTTGCACTGCTAGGGCCGAGTGGTTGCGGAAAGACCACCTTGCTTCGTCTGATTGCTGGCTTAGCAAAACCATACTCTGGAGCGATTAAACTCGGGGAGAATGTTGTGGCTTCCGATGACTCATGGGTAGCTCCGGAAGATCGCAACGTCGGATTAGTTTTTCAAGACTGGGCTCTTTTCCCTCATCTCACAGTCGCAAAGAACGTAGCATTCGGTCTACATCGGAGTGCATCACATAAAAATCAGGTTCAAGACATGTTGGACCTGGTAGGCCTAACAGGCTACGGGCACCGTCTACCATCGACTCTCTCCGGCGGACAGCAGCAGCGAGTAGCTCTAGCACGTGCGCTAGCACCTCAGCCTAAGGTTCTTTTGCTCGATGAGCCTTTTTCTAATCTGGATAGCGGCTTAAGAAACCAAGTTCGATCTGAGGTCGCTGAACTTCTCTCAGAACTTAAAATCACGTCGGTGTTTGTTACTCATGACCAAGAAGAAGCCTTCGCCTTAGGCGACCACGTCGGGGTCATGAACAGTGGAACTCTAGAACAGATCGGCAAACCAGAAGAGATTTACATGCGGCCGGCTAACCCATGGGTGGCAAATATCGCTGGGGAAGCTTCTTTCATCGAAGGCATGGCTCACGGACAGAGCGCTGAGACTGCTATCGGACGAATTGAATTAACTGCTGAGCATCAGGGTCCGGTAAAAATTTTACTTAGACCTGAACAATTAGCAATAGATCAACGGGAAGGTACCGAAGGAAGTCGTGTTGAAAGAGTCGAATACAGAGGCTCTGACTACCGAATTTTTTTGCGACTCGATGCAACCATTCTCGAGGTGAGTGTCAAAGAGCCATTCTCGCTTCAAAGAGGCGACTACGTGAATGTCTCATTTACGGGACGTCCGGCCGTCGCCTATTCTGAAACTACTTCAAACGGTATTTAGCTCCCGTAGCACTGCTGGACACACTTTTCGCAAATATTTACCTAGTTTCACAAAGCTTTCACCGCTGGTTCTGAAGTGATAGCTAATGGGAACTTCTTGGTACCGAAAACCTTTAGCCAAAAGATCCAGGGTCAGGACTTGTGCATAGTTGAAATCATGAATTATTTCTGCAGATGCCGCAGCTTCTGGGGATAATGCTCGATATCCCGACTGGCCATCAGTAATCCGTTCGCGAGCAACAATGCACAGTATCAAAGTCAGGACTTTGTTTCCGAGCCGCCTATGCGGTCTCATATGTTCGATATGTCCTGCAAATCTGCTACCGATAACATAATCCGCATCACCATCCAGGATTGGCCGCACCATAGCTTCGAGCTCTTCAGGCGCATATTCGCAATCCGCATCACAAAATGCGACCGCTGCGGCTCCTAAGCGGGTGGATTCTTCGAACCCACGTCTCACCGCAGCTCCAAGTCCCTGATTTACGCCCATTTCAATTACTTCCGCCCCAGCAGAAACTGCTTCCTCCGAAGTCCTGTCCGATGACCCATCGTTCACAACAAATATTTTCACAGGACGCCCTGCAACTTTTTTCGGAACTCTTCGGACACACTCCCCTACAGATGCCTGTTCATTAAAAGCTGGCATAAATAGAACGACGGGAGCAGAACTCTCAGGTTTAAAAGAAGTGACGAAATCTTTTTCTTTACGAAGTCGAAACCTTGGGAATAGGGATGGTTTCGGGCGAATTAAAGCTATCGAACCTAGGATCAAAGAATAACTAGTTTTTAGTGCATGGGTAGTTAAAGCAGCTATCAAGGCAAGTCGAGCATCGACGCCCACTATTAAATAGGCGGCAACAGCCGCCCCTTCATAAGTTCCGAATCCGCCAGGAGCTACAGCTACAATCTGAGCTCCGACGGACGCCACAGTAACAAATATCGCTTCAAAAAATGTTATTTCTATCCCTGCCCATCTAGCCGCAAAGATAACAAGCACCGCCTCACAGACCCAAGCAGAAACAGAGAGCACTATAGCTAACGGACCCGGGAAACGAATTCTTTCATCTAATCCGACGAGCTTAAACAACCATCGCCAGCTACCTACTGCGACTAAGACCACAGTGCCAAAAACAAACCACCCGATCGGTCCAATCAGTGAAGCAAACGCCCCCGGCGCTACTAGCAACCCTAAAGCTGCCAAGGCTAAGAAATCACCTGTTCGAAGTGCCAACGTGGAGGCTGAGATAATCTCCAAAGGCAAGTCTGTCCTTCTTGCCACAGAAGTGATACGAGCTGCCTCGCCTATACGAAATGGCAGAACATGGTTTGCGCCAAGGGCCATATGTATCCCAGCCAAAGACTGCTTGAATGGTAGAGACGGAATAACTTTCTGCCAAGCAACGGCTCGGAATATGAAAGCCAGCGCAAACGCGCCAAAGGCTAGCGATAACTCTAACGGGTGTGAAAATGCTTCATCAAAAGACATTCTCAGAGCTTTTAGATCTACTGCTTTAAGAACTACAACCAGGGCTACTAAACCAAATACCAGAGATAGCGAGAGTAAAAGCCACGTGGGAACAGTTTTCGCTAAACGCTTAGTCTTTAATCCAACGATACCCTCACGAAGTCCCATAAGCCATAACCCTACGATGTATTAGGTGCGCTTTACAAGTTATGGCAAGTATCCTAGTCTCCATGCCTATGTCTATGTCCCTGCTCTCGCATCGTTTACGTTTACGCTCATTCTCGACCATTCTCGTCTTAGCCGCTCTTGCTGTTAGCTCTTGCTCAAGTGACACGCAGCGCTTTCTTGACGGCACAGCCGCTGAAATTTACGGTGGCGAATGTGTCCAAAAAAAAGGCGACACAGTAACTATCTACTCGGGGCGTACAGAAAATCTTATCGAACCTGTCTTAGACGCTTTTGCCTGCGAAACCGGAATACCTGTCATGGTCAGGTGGGGCGCTTCGACAGATCTAGCGCTCCTACTTAACGAAGAAGGCAGCAAAAGCCCAGCGGACGTATTCTTGAGCCGGTCACCCGGTCCAGTTGGCTACCTGGAAAGCAAAGAGCTACTGAGACCACTTTCCAGCGACGTTCTAGAACTCGTTGAAGAGCAAAATCGATCAGATTCTGGAACTTGGATAGGATTTTCGGGTCGCAAGAGAGTTCTCGTCCACAACATCGACGATGTCTCTAGCGAAGATCTGCCAAATTCAGTTTTTGATTTAACCAACAAACGTTATGAAGGACGGGTTGCTATACCGGCAACGAATGGCTCCTTTGTAGACTGGTTCACCGTATTTAGAGATGTCTACGGAAATGAAACAGCTCAGAAATGGTTGGAACAAATGGTCGAGAACGATGCTCGCTACTACTACAACAACAGAGCAATTGTAGAAGCAACCGGCCGAGGTGAAATCGATATGGGCCTCGTCAATCACTATTACAACTATCAGGAAATAGCGGCTTCAGGCGACGAACATCGAGCAAAGAACCATGACTTAGGTGATCAAGATATCGGATCCCTACTAATCATTACTGCCGCCACTGTTCTATCGTCTACGGATCAGGCTAACGAAAGTGAATCTCTTGTCAGCTACCTTTTAAGCACTCCGGTACAAAAATATTTCACAAACCGCACTTTTGAGTATCCTTTGGCTTTCGGAGTTGCTCCAGCAGGATCTCTTCCGCCTCTCACCGCACTGGAAATTGGTACGGTAGATTTCGATAAGCTTGGTGGCGGATTTGAAGAAACAACTCGGATGATCGAGGCCACCGGTATC
>DMOB01000317.1:0-7882 GCA_003452475.1 Acidimicrobiaceae bacterium
TCCCCAATTCCCGCAGGTTTGGTGTTCGGGCTATTTCAGGAGTAGGTCGCTGGGTGCAACGAATAGGAAAGCCGATGATAAATGAGCCTTAAAATTTGGAGGTATGCGGGGTTGGCTGTGGTGGTGGCATACGTGATCGTTATGTGTAGAGCAATCTTGTAAAGTCGACTTTACATATAACTCTATTTATATTTTAGAAGCCTTCAGAATCGAAGCGAAGTCCAGGAAGCCTGTTGACGGTTTGGTACACACTGAGAGTTTGATGGGGCTGCCCGCCTGATACTGGTTGCTTGCGGTAGGTCTACTCGGTCGGTCAGCCTTCTAGAATTATTGGTTATGTCCTACTCAACAGCGACGCTGTTACTATCTTGCCCCGACCGACCAGGTATAGCTGCGGCGGTGACTTCGTATTTGTTCGAACGTGGGACAAATGTGGTTCATGCAGAACAACATGTTGATGTTCAGGCTGGCATCTTCTTTCAAAGAGTCGAAGTTGAGATAGAAAACCTGTCCGGCACGCTAGAAGAATTCGAAACGGGCTTTGGCGTAATCGCTGAATCTTTTGCGATGGAATTTAAGATCCGATTGTCAAGTGAACGGCCTCGAGTAGCAATCCTGTGTTCAAAGCAAGGACATTGCACATATGACCTTTTAGCTCGATGGAGTTTGGGGGAAATTCCGGCACAACTAGCTTTCGTTGCAAGCAATCACGAAACTCTTCGCGAACCGACAGAACGCGCAGGATATGACTTTCATCATTTACCAGTGGACCAGGCAAATAAAGAATTACAGCAAGAGACTCTGCGACGTTTGCTCGTAGACAACGGTATTGACCTTGTCATCATGGCAAGGTACATGCAGGTGCTGCCAGCGAAAGTTGTTGATTTATTTCCTAGTCGAATCATCAACATACACCACTCTTTCCTTCCAGCATTTCCGGGCAGCAAGCCGTACCACCAAGCCCATGCTCGGGGTGTAAAGCTCATAGGAGTCACTGCTCACTACGCGACGGTTGCCCTTGATGAGGGACCGATCATTGAGCAAGAGGTTATAAGAGTCACACACCGACATTCACCCGAGGAACTAGTTCAAAAAGGGCGAGATTTAGAAATGATCGTGTTGGCTCGCGCCGTTAAGGCCCACATAAACAACCAGGTACTCGTTTATGGGAATAAAACAGTGGTTTTTGGTTAAATTCTTGCACCTCTCTGATACTTCATATAATCAGTAAATAGTTTTTAAACTTCTAAATGTTCGCTAGGTTCGGCACATCGATTTGGAAGAAGATAACGGGTTCTGGAACCCCAAACCGTCGATTCGTTAACCGTCTGTTTACCGAAGATCACCACTTCGTTAACCGTGCACTTTCTTGTTTGTTAATGAGCATCTCTAAATTGCCTTCATGAACAAGAACATGAGATCAAACAAACAAGTTTCCCGATTCAGATGGCTAACGTTTGTGAGCCTCGTAGGTGTGATCACATTGGTCGCCGGAGCCTGCGGCAGCTCTGATTCGAATTCTTCGAGTGAGTCTAAATCAACTGCACAACCGGGTTTATCCGGAACGATTACCGTTACTGGATCATCGAGCGTAGAGCCAATCACTAATCTTCTAGCTGAGGCCTTCTCTGAAGTTCATCCTTCGGTAGCGATCTCGGTAAGTGGTCCCGGTTCAGGAGATGGCCATAAAGCTGCATGTGCTGGAGAAGTTCCAATTTGGAGCAGCTCGCGTCAGATCAAGGACAAAGAAATTGATTGCTTGCAAGAAAAAGGGATCGATTTCATTGAGTTTCGTGTCGGTATCGACGGCATCTCCGCCATCATTTCAATCGAGAATGATGCTATTGAGTGTCTAAATTTCGCTGATCTTTACAGTCTTGTTGGTGTTGAAGCGACGGGCTTTAGTAAGTGGTCCGACGCAAATAGTCTCAATGCAGAGATTGGCGGAACGGGACCGTTCCCAGAAGGTGACCTTGAGATCTTTGCCCCAGGTGAAGAATCAGGAACATTCGACAGTTTCATTGAAATTGCATTAGAAGACGTTTGGGAAGAACGTGTCGAGGCGGGGGAAGCAGACGCCAACTACGCTGTTCGCCCCGACTACAACGCTTCTGCAAATGACAACGTAATTATTGATGGAATAGCAGGCAACAAGTACAGCCTGGGTTGGGTTGGTTTCGCGTTCGCAGATGTAGCACGTGACCGTGTAGCGCTTCTTGAAGTTGACGGAGGCGATGGTTGCGTGGCCCCGTCTCCTGCAACGATTGCTGATGCGTCATTCCCCATCGCTCGCTTCCTGTACACCTATGTAGACGCTGCCAAAGCTGACGACCCAGCAGTGAAGGATTTTATCGATTACATGTTGAGCGACGAAGGGCAAAAGTATGTAGTGGAGGCTGGTTACGTAAATCTTTCGGAAGAAGACATAACGCAGTCACGGGCAAGCTGGGCAAATAGGACAACCGGCAAAACTTTTTGATCGAAGAGCCCCCATCTTTACTCTCTAACAGGCTAAGAATGTGTGAATATGACGACTATCTCCGCAGAGGAGTTGCAAACAGCTAGCGGAAGGCGCTTGCGATCATCGCTTGCTCGTTGGATGTTTCTTCTAGCTTCAGCGATAACGATCTTGATAAGCGGACTAATAATTTGGACAATAGCCTCAGAAGCCTGGACTTTCGCTAGCCAAGTCGCCGCAGACCAGTTGCAAACAATTGGATGGTTTCCTCGACGAGGTATGTTCGACATTGGAACACTGATACTTAACTCTGCTCAGATCGCAGTTGTTTCGATGATTGTGGCTGTTCCCTCTGGCTTAGGGGCTGCGATATATCTTTCGGAGTATGCGCATCCGCGAGTAAGACGGATAATGAAACCGACCCTCGAGCTTTTGGCGAGCGTTCCCAGCGTAGTGCTGGGAGTGTTCGCTATAAGTTTTATAACGCCTGTCGTTCTTAGTAAATTTTTTGATGAGATTAATTTTTTCAACAAGCTTGCAGCAGGTATTGGTGTCGGTTTGCTTGTAATCCCGCTCATAGCATCAATCTCTGAGGATGCCCTGAGAGCAGTCCCTCGCGACCTACGTGAAGCTTCTGCCGGGTTGGGAGCCCGAAAAGCTACCACGGCTATTCGAGTAGTTATTCCAGCAGCGCTCTCGGGCTTAATGGCAGCCATAATTGTCGGCTTCAGCCGTGCCATCGGCGAGACGATGGTAGTCACAATCGCTTCGGGTGGCGGAGATACATCATTGTTCGAAACAAGCATTAAAGAATCTGGTGGCACGGTTACCTCAGCAATGGCGGCTTTGGGACTCGGCACAGACCAAGTAGCCGGTAATGACTTAGCGTTCCAAAGTCTCTACTTTTTAGGAGCCTTGCTATTCATAATCACTTTGGTAATGAACATGTTGGGTAATCTGATCGTTCGCCGTATGCAAGAGCGATACTAATGCGTTTAGCCTCGAGCCCTGCCGATATTGCCATCCAAACAGCAGAAACGCGTCAATCTCTTCAACGTCGACCACAAGCAGACTTACCCGGAACGTTATTTAAATGGCTCCTTATTAGCTTCACCGGGTTCGCTATCGCCTTTTTAGGTGTGCTTGTAGTCGTAATGGTTAATGATGGTTGGAGCGTTCTTAGCGGCCGACTTAGCGGCTTTTTATCGAACGGCTTCTCGCAGCGATCCGCTCAAGACGCGGGTGTCTGGCAGGGAATAGTTGGATCAGTTCAGATAGGTATAGCTACAGCACTGTTCGCTATACCAGTTGGTATAGCAACAGCTATTTATCTGGTTGAATATGCAACAGGTGGATGGTTCGCTAGAGCCGTTGAATTAAATGTCCGCAACCTGGCAGGAGTTCCATCAATCGTCTACGGCCTGCTAGGTCTTACTGTCTTCGTCAAAACGTTAGATGGATTCACACAAGGAAAAACTGTGATAGCGGGCGGACTGACCCTAGCCGCCATGGTGCTCCCGATAATCGTTATAACTTCGGTGGAAGCATTAAAGGCCGTGCCTCAAGGGATCCGGGAAGCTGCATATGGAGTTGGAGCCACGAAGTGGGAAGTCCTCTCTCGCCAAATATTGCCGGCGGCGGTTTCAACAATCCTGACTGGAACTGTGCTGTCGCTAGCTAGAGCTCTCGGAGAGGCAGCTCCGCTTATTTTGGTTGGTGCAGCGACAGGCTTTATAAGCTTTGGCGACTCCAACTTTTTAGAAACCTTCACTGGACCATTTACGGCGTTGCCAGTCCTTATTTTCAATTTTGCTCGCCAGCCCGGCGAGGATTGGTCTGCAAACGCTGCAGCCGCGAGCGTCGTCATATTAATACTTGTCTTAATGATTAACGGCGCAGCCCTTTATTTCCGAAATAGATTTGAGAAAAAGTGGTAGAAACAAACAATTTGAATGAATCGGCGAGAGAAGAAAAAAAGACAACTATTAATCTAGACCCTACTATTTCTTCGATGGCTGCTAGCGGTGGGGAATCTACATCTGATCCATCCGCTGCTGAAGTCATTTTTGATGTCGAAAAACTGGACGCGTTTTATGGCGATTTCAAGGCACTGAGCAATGTCAGTTTGCAAGTTTATAAGAGTCAAGTAACTGCTTTTATCGGCCCTTCTGGGTGCGGGAAATCAACTTTTTTGCGCTGTTTTAATCGTATGAATGACTTAATCGAAGGAGCCAGAGTCGAAGGCACGATTAAATATCGCGGTGCGGATTTGTACGATGAAGAAGTTGACCCAGTCGAAGTTCGCAGACGAATTGGGATGGTTTTCCAGAAACCAAACCCCTTCCCGAAGTCAATCTTCGAGAATGTTGCCTACGGTCCTCGATTATCGGGAGTTAAAAAATCGAAATTAGCTGAAACCGTTGAAAAGTCTTTGCGCAGATCGGCGCTGTGGGATGAGGTAAAAGACCGCCTTTCGGCTTCAGCTTATCTGCTTTCCGGAGGTCAGCAGCAAAGGTTGTGTATCGCGCGAGCAATAGCAGTTCAACCGGACGTAGTACTAATGGACGAACCATGCTCAGCTCTTGATCCAATTGCGACAGCGAGAATCGAAGAACTGATCACAGAACTCAAAAGTGAGTACACCATCGTAATAGTGACTCACAACATGCAGCAGGCGGCTCGTATGAGCGATCAAACAGCGTTTTTCTCGGTGGCCCTAGATAGCCACGGCTCTCGAACAGGTGAGCTAGTTGAATTTGATAAAACAGAAACAATTTTTACGAATCCGAATGACAGTCGAACAGAGGCGTATATAACGGGGCGAGTAGGATGAACCCTCTGTCTAGTGTCTGTCATCAACTCAAGCTTTACCTGAGAAAGGGTAGTAATGAGTATTGAAGAAACACGAAGCGACTTTCACCTCTTAATGGATGAAGTGAAGTCGGATCTCCTTCGGATGGGAGCTCACGTAGCTGAAGGCATCTCCGCAGTCACGGTTGCCTTGCTGGCAGGCGATATTGATGCTGCAGCTGCAATCGGTACCGCAGATGATGAGCTAGATCTGTTGAGTATTGAAGCCGAAGAAAAGTGCGTTCGAATGCTGGCATTACAACAACCAGTCGCAGTCGATTTGAGAACTATTTTGACCGACCTTCGGATGATCAGCGAGATCGAAAGATCAGGAGACCTAGTCTCGAATATCTCGAAGGCTATTGGTCGGTTACGAGGAGTGGAGCTTGAGCCGCGACTTCGAGGACTTTTGGATCGGATGTGCGAACAGGCAGTCCGACTCACCACGCTAGCGATTGATGCATACGCTGACCGAGATGCAGGTTTAGCATCTGCGTTAGCTGATCTAGATGACCGACTCGATGAGCTGCATAATGACTTTCTCGATACTGTGTTCGCATCTCGTGGAGACCGTATTCTCACTACGCAACAGGCAGTGCAACTGGCTGTAATCGGACGATTCTATGAGCGAATAGGTGATCACGCAGTTAATGTTGGAGAACGAGTGCAGTATTTAGTAACGGGCGTGCTCCCAGAGCATACCGGAGCCACTCGAGCTCGTGCTCGTAGAGAAGAGTCCTCATAATCGTGACCATTGGTCTTGCTCTACTGGCTCTGGGTTTACTTGTAGGATTAGTGGTTTTAATTGCGAAAATTCGAGTAAAAAAAGTTTCAGTAGCTCAAGAACATGTGAAGCTGCAACTAGCTATCGATAATCTAGCTCAGCAATTACATGACGCTCATTTGTCTTTTCGGCGAGGTCAAGCTGCTCTTGATTCATTAGCAATCGGAGTTGTAACAACTGATGCACGAGGCAGCGTGTGTCTCACAAACGACATCGGCCAAACTTATTTAGAAGGCCGCAGAGCAGACGCCCTAGTTGAAAAAGCTCTTAGTGAAGCGCTTTCGATAGCCAATAACGGAATTGAAGCGACAAAAACTGTCAGCCTCACGGGCCCGCCGAGCAAAGTCATTGAGGTAAAAGCAATACCGATTTCAGAACCTGAACTTGAGATTGGGGCAGTCGCTCTAATAGAAGATCAAACTGCTACGTCAAGAATCGATCGTGTCAGAAGGGACTTCATTGCTAACCTGACTCATGAACTGAGAACGCCAATCGCTGCTATCGGGTTACTCGCAGAAACCTTACGAGGAGAAGAGGAACAGGTTGTTCTCGACAGTCTCACTCAAAAAATTGTTAACGAAACAGATCGAGTTGATCAAATTATTGACGATCTGCTTGAGTTAAGCAGAGTTGAGCTCGATGGTTCACCTCGACGTGAGCCAGTGGACGTCCGGTTGCTTCTTAGTTCTGTAGAAGACCAACACCGATTTAAAGCCAACTCAAAAAATATCCAAATCGAGAAGACTGATACAGAAGCTGGTCTGAAACTAATGGGAGATACTGGTCAGCTGAACAGAGCATTAAGTAATTTGGTGGATAACTCGATCAAATACTCAGATGAAAATTCGATAATCCACCTTGAGGCCGTGCGCGGTAAAACTCACATTGACCTAGTCGTTAAAGACCAAGGGATCGGAATACCCAAAGCGGACCTAGATCGCATTTTTGAGCGCTTTTACAGGGTTGACAAAGCTCGATCTCGTGCTACCGGCGGCACTGGCTTAGGGTTGAGTATCGTACGACACGTCGCAGCGAACCATGGGGGCGAAATTCTCCTTCAATCTCGCGAGGGAGAAGGCTCGAAATTCACTATTCGGTTACCGGAGGATCTCGAAGAATGATTCCAACAAGAGTGCTGGTAATCGATGACGAACCGTCTTTCACTGAAGCTCTTTCGCTGAGTTTAAAGCGCGAAGGCTTCGAAGTAGATACCGCCGATGATGGGGTGTCAGCACTCTCGGCAATAGCCAGAAAGCTACCCGACTTAGTGTTGCTCGATGTCATGCTTCCTGGTATTTCAGGAGTGGATGTATGTCGCGAAATACGAAAAACGTCGACAGTTCCAATCATTATGGTTACAGCTCGTGGCGAAGAAATTGACGCCGTCGTTGCGTTAGAAGTCGGGGCTGATGATTACGTTACTAAGCCGTATCGGTTACGAGAGCTCGTAGCTCGAATGAGAGCAGTACTCCGTCGGAGCTCAAACGAGTTCGTAAGGGAACCACCATCTAACAACGATCAAAAACTCGTCCAAGGAGATGTCACACTTGACCTAGAGCGTCACGAATTGCGAGTCAAAGAAAAGCTCGTGACTCTAGCTCTTAAAGAATTTGAACTCCTCACTTTCCTGATAGAGAACGCCGGCCGAGTAGTAACTCGCGATAGCTTGATGGAGAATGTTTGGGGCTACGATTATTTTGGGGACACCAAAACTATTGATGTGCATATAAAGCGGTTACGAACAAAAATAGAATCAAACCCAGCGGAACCAACGAAAATAACAACCATTC
>DMOB01000339.1:0-8373 GCA_003452475.1 Acidimicrobiaceae bacterium
CGCGGCAGCAATTTTGGCTACGACAATTTGGTTGTCGACATGCTGGGATTTGAGGTGATGAGCCGGGCCACCGCGGGCTGCCCACTAATTTTTGATGTGACCCACTCGCTGCAACGCCGTGACCCCGGCGAGACCGCCTCCGGAGGGCGTCGTGATCAGGTGCTCAAGTTGGCCAAGGCGGGGGCAGCGGTGGGCATTGCAGGCCTGTTTTTGGAAGCCCACCCGAATCCGGATGAAGCCCTCTGCGATGGCCCCAGTGCGTTGCCGCTCGTGCAGCTGAAGCCCTTTCTCGAGCAGGTCAAAGCGGTGGATGCACTGGCTAAATCTCAATCTGAACTGACCATCCACTGAATCGGGTTGAACGAGGAGCGTCTTGTGAGTGAAATCGTCGATGTGCGTGCTTTTGAGGTATTGGATTCCCGCGGGAATCCGACCGTCATGGCCGAGGTCACATTGGATGATGACAGTGTCGGCAGTGCTTGCGCGCCCTCAGGTGCGAGCACGGGTACCCGCGAGGCGTTGGAGCTGCGAGATGGCGACGCATCGCGCTATCTCGGCAAGGGAGTGCTGACGGCGGTAGGGCACGCGAATGGTCCCATTCGCGAACTGTTGGTGGGCCACGATGCCCTCGACCAAGCCGGTGTAGACCAGCGCATGATTGAGGCAGACGGGACAGACAACAAGGCGCAGTTCGGTGCCAATGCCATCCTAGCTGTCTCGCTGGCGGCTGCCAAAGCCGCGGCCCTGTCAGCCAGAAAGCCGCTTTATCAGCACATTGCCGAGCTCTCGGGATGTACCGCTATGTCTCTGCCTGTACCCATGATGAATATCCTTAACGGGGGGGAGCACGCCGATAACAATGTGGATATTCAGGAGTTCATGATTATGCCGATCGGGGCAGTGTCTTTTTCGGAAGGTTTGCGATGGGGAGTAGAGACCTATCATGTTCTGAAAAGTGTTTTAGCTAATCGGGGTCTAGCTACTGCGATAGGTGACGAAGGTGGTTTTGCTCCTGACTTAGGATCTAACGAAGAAGCTCTTGGGCTTCTTGTAGAAGCCATAGATCGCGCTGGGTTCGAGCCAGGCAAAGATATAGCTTTGACGTTAGATGTTGCGTCCTCAGAATTTTTTGATGAGGGTAAATATACCTTGGCAGGGGAGAAGCGATCTCTCAGCTCGAATGAATTCGTTGAGTATCTAAGTGACTTGTGCGACCGTTACCCGATTGTCTCGATCGAAGATGGTATGGACGAAGAGGACTGGGATGGCTGGTCCCGATTGACTAAATCGCTCGGGGCTAAAATTCAATTAGTGGGTGATGACTTATTTGTTACAAATACTGAAAGACTTAGTACGGGAATCGGTAAAGGTGTTGCTAATAGTATTTTAGTTAAAGTAAATCAGATTGGTACTTTGACTGAGACGCTTGAAACTGTGGAATTGGCAAAGAGTAATGGCTATAGCAGTGTGATGTCTCACCGGTCAGGTGAAACAGAGGACACCACCATTGCTGATTTGGCAGTCGCAACTAACTGCGGGCAAATAAAAACCGGAGCGCCTGCCCGATCTGACCGAGTTGCAAAGTACAACCAGTTGTTGCGTATAGAGGAACTATTGGGAGAATCAGCGAAGTATGAGAGTAGCCTTCCGCACGGTAAAAAATGAGCGAAAATATTGAACATCCGGAGTTTGATCCCGCCCTGAAGAGATTGGTTTGGAAAAAGCCGATTGCTATTCTTCGTCGTGCCAAAAAAAATCATAAATGGATCCGTCGAATCTCCGCAGGTTCGCTAACTCTGGCTGCGTTAGTTTTGCTTGTGTTCTCAATTCTTCCGGTTAGACAATATCTTGACCGGCGTGAAGATGTTAGGGAAGCAGCTGTAACCTTGAATGAAATTCAAAATGAAATAGCTGGTCTTAAAGAACAAGTTGAACTCGCAACGGACAAAGTAATCGTTGAGAGAAGGGCTCGAGAAGATATGTCCCTTATTCGTGAAGGGGACAAGCTTTATCGTTTAAGCGTTGATCCGTCGACTGCTCTTGAATTGCCACTTAACTGGCCATTACCTGGATTACGTCATTTGCTTATAGGCAATTAGGACGGCTGATTATGTCTAATGAATCCCCGATATTTAGTGAGAATTTATGTCGTAAGTTTGGCTCACTCTCAGCAGTCGACAATATTAATTTAGAGGTTGCAGCGGGTCAAATTTTTGGGTTTCTTGGTCCAAATGGTGCAGGTAAATCCACGACGGTACGGATGCTCACTACCTTGATGACGCCCACAAGTGGTAGAGCGCGTGTTGCCGGATTTGACGTTGTGGCTGAAGCCGATATGGTTCGCCGCTCCATTGGAGTGGCGCTCCAAGATGCTGCGATTGATCCGATTATGACAGGCAGAGAATTGTTGAAGCTGCAAGCCGTTCTGCATGGTGTTAGCAGAAAACGGAGCAAAGTAAGGAGTGAAGAGCTCTTAGAGCGCGTGGGGCTTAAAGCAGCTAGTGATAAGCGTGTTGCTCAGTATTCCGGTGGTATGAGACGTCGGCTGGACCTTGCTATGTCCTTGATCCACGAACCAACGGTTCTATTTTTAGATGAACCAACAACTGGGTTAGATCCCACCAGTAGGTCTGCGTTATGGGATGAAGTACGCCGTCTAAATAAAGAGTTCGGGACTACTGTTCTGCTGACTACGCAGTACCTCGAGGAAGCCGATCAGCTTGCAGACCGGATAGCTATTATCGATGGCGGCTCAATTGTTCGAGAAGGTAGGCCAGCAACCCTCAAAGAAGCGATAGGCGATCCGACGATTAGGATCGAAGTGGGAGAAAAAAACGTAGAAGCAGCTGCGTTAGCGCTCATGGCTCTAGGGCCACGTCGACCATCACTGCAAGGACGAATAGCATTAGGTCTTAAAGGTGGCGGAGAAAATATGGCTGCGGTAGTGCGGGCGCTTGATGATGCAGGTATTAAAATCTTTCATATTGAGTTAGATCCACCAAGTCTTGAAGATGTCTTTGCCGAAGCAACTGGGCGCCGTCTTGAAGGCTCACAAAAAGATGGTCATGAGTAGCGCGCAAATTAAAGCTGTTGCTGCTCGATCCGTTAGAGGTGTGATTCGTCAGCCACAAGCTTGGGTGCCGTCTCTAGCCTTCCCACTATTTTTTACTGCTTTAAGTAGCGCTGCATTTGAAAGGACTCGAGCGATACCTGGATTCCCTGAAGTGTCATCGTTTGTGGCGTTCTTATTAGCTGCAACGATCTTGCAAGGAGTTATGTTTGGCTCAACTTCTGCCGGGACTGATGTTGCTATCGACATCGAATCTGGATTTTTTGATCGTTTCTTGGCCTCCCCGATATCTCGTTTAGCGCTAGTTATTGGGCGTCTAGTAGGAACGGTTCTCCTAGCAACGATGCAGGCGCTTTTGTTCACGGTAATTTTAATGTGTTTCGGGGCGACCATGAAAGGAGGCATCTCAGGGTTCGCAGTGACGCTTTTGGTTGCTGGACTTTTAGGAGGGGCGGTCGGAGCATTTGCTGTAACGGTTGGCTTACACACTGGATCTGTTGAGGCAGTTAATGGATTTTTTCCGATTTTTTTTGCTCTTGTTTTCTTGTCGTCAGCGTTCTTTCCTCCACAAATTAGTGGGGGATGGTTTGAAGTTGTAGCTAGCATTAACCCGTTGTCAACGATGGTTGATGGGATGCGCCATCTGCATATAGTCGGTTGGGATTTTGCGAAAGCTGCTTCAGCGGTTGTGGTTTCCGCTGTTCTATTTTTTGTTTTCGTAGGAACTTCGTTGGTAGCGCTGTCTGCGAGAATCAAAAAATGATGTCGTCAATAGTTGCTATTGCGGGCAGAGGCATCATTCGAACAATAAGAATGCCTTCGGTTCTAATTCAGTCAGTTTTTTTCCCGACTTTCTTTTTTGTTATATACATCGGTCTTTACGCTGGAGTTATCACACTCGGTGGCTTCGGAACATCCTCGATAAAGAACTGGTATGTGCCGTTCATGATGCTCCAGGGTGCTTCATTTGCAGGGATCGGAGTTGGTTTTTCAACTTCGCTTGATGTCAGCAACGGCTTTTTTGATCGTTTGATGATGTCGCCTGTTAGCCGTATTGCACTACTTGTCGGAAGTGTATTCGGAGGTCTTTTAAGGGCTCTTTTCGTGTCAACTGTTGTGCTAGCTGTAGGACTAATTTTTGGTGCTCGTCCGACCGGTGGCATTATGGGATTTTTTTGGTTGTACACCGCAGTTGTCGGGATGTGTTTGGCGTCCTCTTGCTGGGCTCTGGGGTTGGTGTACAGATTTAAAGATCAACGGATTGCTCCGCTTTTCCCAATCGGCGTTTTTATGGCCTTATTTACTTCTACTGCGCAAGTGCCGCTGGACGTTTCAACTGGGTGGTTACAAACAATTGCTCAGCGAAATCCAGTGACAGAAGTTTTAGGCCTTGCTCGACAGAGCTTCATGGATGTTGGAGTGACAAGTGATGAAACCATAGACGGTGTGATAGCTCTGTTGCTGATTGTCTTTTCGTTTGGAGTTTTTGCTTGGACTGGGCTTCGTCGGTATTTGGGGTAATAGGTTTAGTCAGTCATTACTGTAAGGGCTCGCTCTACGATTTTAGACCTGTGTATCGTAACATCTGACCCAACCTGCTGGAGGGACAATCTTATAATTCCAACCGAACCAGCAGCTCGCATACGGTCCTCGACAGAAGGGTTATCACCAACTAAGTGAGTAAAAAACTGTTTAGCCTGTTGTCGTAGTTTTTTGCCGACTGGGCTATGTTGAATTGCTGCGTCATTGTAGATAAGAACAAAAACATCAATATCTTCAGCTAACACATCATAATACTCTGAGAGTGTTTTCTTGAGCATCTGAGGACTTGCATCGTAATTTTTGATTCTTTCGAGAAGTTTTCCAGATCGTTCATAAAGGTTTTGTGCCAAAGCTTCGAGTACGTCATTTTTGCTGGCAAAGTGATAATAGAGTGCCGCAGGCGTAATGTTTAAGCTCGAAGTTAACTGCCGAATAGAGGTGCCATCATACCCATGGGTGGCAAACAGGGTGCGAGCGTTCGACAATATTTGTTCTTTGGTTCCATTTGCTTCTAGCACGTGATTTTCGCCATGAGCCACCATTGGTTACCTGCCTTGAATGTCACTAGTTTTGAACCTTGCGACGTTATTTGAGACTTAAAAATGTGAGGCGCTGAGAGCATTGAGCTGAGGTCCTACATTTCCCTTAAGGTTAAGGCCTCGATCAGTCGAAACCACTCTCGAAAGACTCAATCCTATTCAGATAACTTAACAAACTTTTAATTGAGAGTTTCGGTAATCTAACGCTTCGAATAATCATTATGAAGTTCTCACCGATCGGTTTTGCCGTGAGGTGACTGCCGATTGAACAAGATTAAACCTTCCCAGTGTCATATCAAGCATGGTTTTGGGAGCAGATGCGAGTAGTTTTATCTTTGCACGAGATGAAAAGGGGGACATTGTGGAAATCAGCGTCACCGTTAATGGCAATACTAAGAGCGATGAGGTCGAACCGAGAACGCTACTTGTCTATTACCTTAGAGAAGAATTGGGGTTGACTGGAACTAACGTTGGCTGTGATACGTCATCATGTGGCGCTTGTACAGTACATGTGAATGGTGAATCTGTTAAGTCTTGCACCATGTTAGCTGTGCAAGCCGATGGACAAGATGTGGTTACGATTGAAGGGCTAGCTCCTTCGGCGACCGAGCTTCATCCTATGCAGGAAAGCTTTCGTGAGAATCATGGCCTTCAATGTGGTTACTGCACACCGGGCATGGTGATGGCGGCATGCTCATTGCTTAAGGAAAATCCTTCGCCCACTGAAATTGAAGTGCGTGAAGGTCTTGAAGGCAACCTGTGTCGATGCACCGGTTATCACAACATTGTGAAATCAGTTCTGGCCTGTAGCGGCCAAGATTTGCTCTAAGAAAGGTTTGTTAGATGATTCCTGCAGCCTTTGACTATGTCAGAGCTCACTCAGCTCAAGAAGCAATTTCGCTCTTAAGTGAATATGGAGATGAAGCAAAATTATTGGCTGGCGGTCATTCGCTACTGCCAATGATGAAGCTTCGACTAGCGGTCCCTACCGTCTTGATTGATATCGGGCGCGTAGATGATCTCAGCTATGTGCGCGACCAAGGTGACCATTTGTCAATCGGGGCCTTGACTAAGCACGGTTTCTTGGAAACAAACGCGCTGCTTAATGCGGAATGCCCGATACTGGCTCATGTAGCAAGTAAAGTTGGCGACCCGCAGGTGCGACATAGAGGTACAATTGGTGGGTCCTTAGCCCATTCGGACTCCGCTTCTGACCTTCCTGCCGCAGTTCTTGCATTAGGGGGAACCATAGTTGCGCAAGGACCCAACGGAGTTCGTGAGATAAGCTCTCGAGATTTTTTTACTGGTTATTTTGAGTCTTCTTTGGCTGAAGATGAAATGCTTACAGAGATTCGGGTGCCGAAAAGTCCGGGTGTAAACTGGAACTATCAGAAATTTAATAGACGGGCACAAGATTGGGCAATTGTTGGAGTCGCTGCTGTTCAAGTAGGAGACTCAACAAATGTTTCTTTGGTGAATATGGGATCAACGCCTATAAGAGCTGAGGCAGTTGAAGAGGCGCTCAAAGCTGGCGCTAACGCAGATGAAGCGGCTTTGCATGCGGCGGATGACACAGAACCCCCAACTGATTTGAATGCGTCGCCGGAGTACAGAGCTCATCTAGCACGTGTGCTTACGAAACGGGCACTGCAAGCTTCAGGGCTGTGAGAGTCCTCTAGGTTAAAATTAAATGAAGATGGTGGGCTTTAGCTAGGAGCCCACCATCTTTCTAGTTTAAGTCAAATCAGTCCAACAGTCCGCTGGCTTGTCCTCCATCGACAAGGAGTCCGGTGCCTGTTATGAATTTGGCTTGCTCAGAGCACAAAAATGCTACGGCTGCGCCAAAATCGTCAGAAGATCCGGTTATTTTCGCAGGTATATTTTTCGCTGCTGATTCTTTGTCGGGGACTATTTTTGCGACCCTGTCTGTCCAATGAGTTCCTGGCTGGGCGGAGTTGACGGTGACCCCATCTGCTGCAATTTCTCTGGCCGTGATTTTGAGAAAGCTTGTTAGCCCGGCCCGAGCCACTGAGCTAGCAATTAAGAAATCTATTGGTTGTTTCACACCGACACTAGTTATGGCACAGACCCTTCCCCAGCCGCGTTCTCGCATTGATGGAATAGCAGCTCGGCATAGTTCAATCATCGCTTTGCAGTTCATATCGAATGCTTGTTGGTAGTTGTCAATGTCCGTACTAGCGAATGTTCCAGGAGGAGGGCCACCGGCGTTAGTAACCAAAATGTCGATTGCCCCTAACTGCTCAGTCGCTGCTTGGATAAATGATGAAGCGTTTTGAGGGTCAGACATGTCTGAAACGATGGTGACGACATCTCCACCAATTTGTCTCGCTGCCTCAGTGAGTCGAGTTTTGTCGCGACCGCAAATAGCTACCCTCACTCCTTCTTTTGCTAATGCTTTAGCTGCTCCTAAACCTAAGCCAGCTGAGCCAGCTGCCACTGCCGCTGTACGTCCGTTAATTCCAAGATCCATGTTGTCCTCCGATAGGGCCCAGTTGGCAAACTACTCAATGGAGCGCACTGACGTGAGAAATAACGTACTTTCATCTTTTTGTGGGAAGTGGTTAGGAGGCAATAACCTAGAGTTTGCATGTTTACTAACCCTGACTCTCCTGCTGCTGTCGGTCAATCATTAAGCGACCACGGGTATTTATCCGATACAGGTTTAACTACCGCGGTTTTTCTTGCTATGACGATGAGCCGTCCGCTCTTCCTCGAAGGAGACCCGGGGGTTGGTAAAACAGAATTAGCTAAAGTGTTGTCAACTTGGACAGGCGGTGATTTAATACGACTCCAATGTTATGAGGGCATCGATTCGGCTCAAGCGCTATATGAATGGGACTATCCGAAACAGTTACTCCATTTGAGAGCCTCGGAGTTGTTAGCTAGAGACGAAGCCGCAGGTTCAGCTAGAGGAAGTGAACTTTATTCAGAGAAATTCTTAATTCGCAGACCATTGTTGCAAGCGCTTGATTATCACGGCGCAGGTATCCCGGTGCTGTTAATAGATGAGATAGACAGGGCTGATGATGAGTTTGAAGCTTTTTTACTAGAAATTCTCTCGGAATTTTCGGTTACGATTCCTGAGCTAGGTCAGATTTCTGCAAAAAGAGTTCCTTTGGTAGTTATTACTTCGAATCGAACGCGAGATGTGCACGATGCTTTAAAACGAAGGTGTTTATATCATTGGATTTCGCATCCAAC
>DMOB01000339.1:8761-15702 GCA_003452475.1 Acidimicrobiaceae bacterium
CGCCAAGTTGCTAGTGCCGTTCAGCAGATGCGTTCGTTCGGACTGTTTAAGCCTCCAGGCGTAGCTGAAACTATCGATTGGGCTACGGCATTAGGAAAATTAGGAGAAGCGAAGCTAACCGAGGAAAGCCTCGGGGCCACTCTAGGTGCTGTTTTAAAATATCGAGAGGATCAAGAGCGAGTTGTTAGCCAGGGGCTAAATATTATTTTGTCCGCTGTCAGCGATGCTTGATTCTGCGGGTAGACCAAAGGACCGTGCTGAGGTTCAAAATGTAGAGACAATTGCAATTGGGTTTGCTCGAGTGCTGCGAGGTTCTGGGCTTTCTATACCTGTCAGTAGCGTAATGCTTTTTGTTGAGGCGTTACGCTTGACTGGTATTGACAAGCGAAGCTCGGTTTATTGGTCTGGTCGGGTAACTCTGTTGCAGGACCCTGAAGAGATATTGGTTTACAATCGTGCCTTCGCAGTATTTTGGGAAGGTCAGCGGTCCAGGGGTATCGAAGTTGCGATGCCGCCCATCACGGTCACTTTAGCTACGGATGATCCGTCACAAGAGTCCATAGATAATGATGTCGAAGTAAACTCGCCTGGCCCGAAAATATCTGTTCGTTTCAGCAGGATAGAAACGCTGAAAGCCAAGGACTTCAGTGACTGTTCTAGTGGTGAACTTCGCGAACTCCATCAATTAATCGGGAACCTTAAATTTAGTTCTAGTAGACGAGCCTCCCTTAGAAAACGTGATGCAAAGAAAAATAATAAAAAGCTGAATTTGAGTAAAAGCGTTCGAAAAGCTTTTGAAACCGATGGCGAACCTGTTTATCTCAAATACTCTCGAAAAGACACGCGACCTCGAAGGTTAGTCCTGCTTCTCGACGTGTCAGGGTCTATGGAGCCCTATGCTCGTGCTCTAATCCGGCTTGCACATGCCGCTGTAGTTGGTCGAGCTGACGTCGAGGCTTTTACGGTGGGTACTCGGTTAACGCGAATCACTCGTGAGTTGACGTCACGCGATCCGGACGCTGCTCTTCGTTCTGCCGCTGACTCTGTTCGCGATTGGTCAGGGGGAACGCGGCTTGGCGCAACGCTGACTGAGTTCAATAATGAATGGGGTATACGAGGCTACGCCCGTGGAGCGCTCTTGGTCATTCTTTCAGATGGATGGGATCGCGGCTCTCCGGATGTCCTGAGAACACAAATGGAGCGGTTGCAAAGAGTAACTCACCGACTAATTTGGGTTAACCCACTAAAGTATACACCGGGTTACGCACCTCTAGCCCAAGGCATGGCAGCTGCATTACCATACACAGATGAGTTCATTGAAGGACACTCGTTTGATTCACTTGAACGTCTTACAGAAATTATTGCATCGTAGACCTGAGGAGACACAGCATGAATGAAATTCTTGCCGATATAGAGCGTTGGAGATCTGCCGGACAGAGAATAGCGGTAGCTCGAATCGTTGATATTGAAGGTAGTGGCCCCAGAGATCCGGGGGCCGCAATGGCCGTGAATAGTTTAGGCGAGGTAGCAGGTTCAGTATCAGGAGGGTGCGTTGAAGGGGCAGTCGTCATGGAAGCTTTAGAATTGTTAGAAGGTCGGCGGGATGCTGGTATTACGTCATTCGGATTTAGCGATGATGAAGCATTTTCCGTCGGTTTGACATGCGGCGGGACTATTCACCTATTTATCGAGGAGCTAAATTGGTGAGTTCAATATATGAAAGCTACCGGGACGCTCTAAAAGCCGAAGAACCAGTTGTATTGGCGACAGTTATAGAAGGCAAAAATGTAGGGTCAAAACTGCTTGTATTCGGTAATGAAAATGTTGAAGGTAGCCTCGGATCAAGTGAACTAGACCGAGTGGTTAGTCGCGACGCCCTAGGAATGCTAGAAGCAGGAACCAGTGAAGTCCGTCACTATGGCCTTGATGGTGAAGCCCGGCAACACGACTTAAGTGTTTTTATCGAAACGCACAGTAGAAGTCCGCAAATGATAATTTTCGGTGCTGTTGATTTCACGCGAGCATTAGCAGCACAGTCGAAGTTACTTGGTTTTCGAGTAACCGTTTGCGACGCTCGTGAAGTTTTTGTAACAAGACGACGGTTCCCTATGGCAGATGAATTAGTCGTCGACTGGCCCGACAGGCTTTTGAAGCGGATAGGGGAAGATCTTGGACAGCGTGATGCTGTCTGTGTTTTGACTCACGACGCAAAGTTTGATGTACCGGCTCTTCTGAGTTCGTTGGCTACCCGTGTGGGATACTTAGGCGCCATGGGATCGAGGCTAACTCATGAGAAGAGAGTGGATAGGCTCCGCCAGGAAGGTGTTACCGAAGAGCAGCTCGGCCGTATTATGTCACCGTTAGGTTTAGATATTGGGGGCCGAACGCCCGAAGAAACAGCGGTCTCTATCGTGGCCGAGATAATAGCTATACGCACCGGCCGCAGTGCCCCTCGTTTGAGTGAAACAACTGGGCATATCCATTAGCAAGTTTTCAAATTTGGGTCTAGGTTTCATAACGCACAAGAGGTTTTCCCGGCTAACTTCATTGGTATGGACTTTTCCAAGAACGAAGACCACGAAGCTATAAGAGAGGGCGTACGTAGAGTGTGCGCTCAGTTCCCAGATGAATACTGGCGCGAAAAAGATGATCAGCACGAATTCCCGTGGGAATTCTATTCGGCTATGGCGGAAGGCGGTTGGATAGGTATTGCCATACCCGAAGAATATGGAGGCGGTGGCCAGGGAATCACCGAGGCCTCAATCGTTCTAGAAGAGGTAGCAGCCAGTGGGGCCGCGATGAATGGATGCTCGGCGATGCACCTCTCAATGTTTGGCATGGAGCCGATTCGTAAATATGGTTCACCTGAGTTGGCGAACGAAATTCTTCCTGGAGTTGCTAACGGAACGATCCATGCTGCATTTGGAGTGACTGAACCTGATGCCGGAACAGACACAACCTCGATTCGCACTCGAGCTGAACGCGATGGCGACGAATATGTAGTAACAGGCGCAAAAGTGTGGACAACTAAAGCTCCATATTGCGATGTTTGTTTACTTTTGGTCCGTACAACTCCGAAAGAAGAATGTGATGGCCCAACTCAGGGGATGACATTGCTCTTAGTGGACCTTAAAGACCCAGCCGTTGATATCACGCCTATCCCAAAGGTAGGCCGGAACGCTGTTGTGTCCTGCGAAGTTAGATACGATGGGCTGCGTGTTCCAGTAAGTCGACGAGTTGGCGAAGAAGGTGAAGGATTTCGATATATTCTTGATGGCTTGAATCCTGAACGAATACTGATTTCGGCTGAAGCATTGGGTATCGGCCGAGTGGCTCTAAAGAAAGCGGTCGATTATGCCAGCAGTAGAGTAATCTTTGGACGCCCGATAGGACAGAATCAAGGTATCGCTTTTCCTCTGGCTGATAGTCATGCTCGTCTTCAGGCAGCGGAGCTCGTTATCCGAGAAGCATCTTGGCGCTACGACAGTGGTTTGGACTGTGGGGAGCAGGCAAACTTAGCTAAATATTTAGCTTCTGAAGCAGCTTTCGAATGTGCCGACAGGGCGATGCAAACTCACGGTGGTTTTGGATACGCAAAGGAATATGACGTCGAGAGGTATTGGCGTGAGAGCAGACTGATGAAAATAGCCCCAGTAAGTCAAGAAATGGTAATGAACTTCGTTTCGAGTAAAGTTTTAGGCTTACCAAAGTCATATTAAATCGATGTCAAAAATCGTCCAATCTGGTGACGGAGAAATGTATGACGGAATTTGGCTAGAAATAGCGGGTTCCGGACCGCCAGTTTTGCTTACCCACGGATTTGGAGACGACGCGTCTACATGGGACGCACTATTTAGCCGTCTATCTCAACGATATACGGTCATGCGATGGGACTTACCGGGCCATAGAAAATCAGTTGGTTACAGCGGGGATCCGCGAGACTATGAGCGGGAAAACGTAGGGGAAATCTTTGACTGCCTACTCGTTAGGCTGAGAGAGTCTGCCTCGGAATGTAACGTCCATCTGGTCGGACATAGCCTTGGAGGTTATCTTTCGCTGCATAGAGCGGTGCGAGAACCCCATTCTGTCCGCGGTTTAGTGTTGATAGCTAGTGGTCCAGGATTTAAGCGGGAAAAGGCTCGAGCTAAGTGGAATTTAATGACAGATAAAGCAGCCAGTATCTTTGGGTTAGAATCCTATGTCGCACCATTGTGTAGACAGAAGGACTCCTTAATAATAGATAGTTTAGGCCAATTACATATGCCAATATTACAAATTTGTGGCTCGCTAGATACCCACTACAGTGGAGGAATGAAGGTCATAGAGCAAAGCGCGTCGTTAGTAAAAACTTGTATTGTTGACGATGCGAAACATCATGTGCATGTCAGTCACTATGAAGAAGTGGCTAATAATATTCTCGATTTTTTCACTGGGGTAAGTTGAGTTGAAGACTGCAGCCGTATTGCTCGCCGCTGGGTCAGGTTCGCGTTTTAAGAGCTCGCATCACAAACTGTTAGCTGATTTGAATGGTAGGCCGGTCATTTCTCATGCTCTTGCTTCACTTATGCAAGCAGGTTTTAGCGATGTGCTGGTAGTCACTGGCGCAGTGGATCTTGCCGATGAGCTTAATAAAGTTGACGTGGAAATTGTCAATAACCCTGACTACGGTCGAGGTATTGCCTCATCGATATCTGTTGCAACTAAATGGGCTCGCGCACGGGGCTTCGAAGCGCTCGTTTTTGGACTTGGTGATCAACCGAAGATAGAGCCACTCGCTTGGAAATCGATTGCTGATGCCCGAGCACCGATAGCAGTCGCTTCGTATGATGGAAAACAAAGGAATCCAGTCCGTTTATCACGGGAAGTATGGCCACTTTTACCATCTTTTGGAGACGAGGGAGCCAGACTGTTAATACGATCAAGGCCTGAACTAGTTGAGGCGGTACCCTGCGAAGGCTCTCCCGCTGATATCGACACCCTGGAGGATCTTCAACAATGGAATTAAAAAATGAGTTTCGAGTAAGTGTGCCTGTCGAACGAGCTTGGGCGACTTTGACTGATGTAGAATATATAGCGCCGTGTATGCCAGGAGCACAATTAACAGAGATAGACGGAGATGATTTTAAAGGACAGGTGAAAGTTAAAGTTGGTCCGATTACTGCGCAATACAAAGGATCAGCTAAATTCCTTCAAAAAATCGAAGAGGAACATCGAGTAATTCTCGAAGCTACAGGCAGAGACACCCGTGGCGCAGGAAATGCTTCGGCAGAGGTTACCGCGGAGATGGTCGCAGATGGCGAAGGAACTAAAATTACGATAAGCACTGACCTGAAAGTCACAGGGAAGGTAGCGCAGTTCGGACGTGGTGTAATGGCGGATGTCTCGGAAAAACTGATTGGCCAATTCGTCGATTCCCTTGAGAAAAAATTGAGCGAAGAGATAGCTACCGACACGGTGGTAGCCGAAGAAAAAGGTAACACTGATTCGGGGTCAGAAGAGCAGCCGGAGAAACCAGAAGGGCCGCGGGTCATAGATATGCCTGAGCCAGAACCGGTAGACCTGCTGGATACAGCTGCGGCTCCGATGCTTAAGCGATTCGGTCCTTTCGTCATAGCTGGGCTCTTGCTTATTCTTTTCAGCCGACGTAAACGCTGAGGCACGGATACGTTTTCATGTTATTTGATCTTCGCTTGGTGGATCCCATAACTGAACCCACTGTGGGTGTGGTTGCTAGAGTCGCCGAACTTCTAGATCGAAAACCTGAAGGGTCTTTTGTCGTGGTCGTCGAAGACCTACTCGGAGATCCAGTGGTAATCCGGAACGGACCATTCATGAATGATGGTAGACCAATGCCTACTAGGTATTGGCTTGTTAACAAAGATCTCAGACATCGAGTTTCGGTGCTGGAAGGCGCCGGTGGCGTTGGTAGGGCAGAAGAGTCTATAGATGCTGAGCTTTTAGTGAAAACGCACGAAAGTTATGAGGAAGAAAGAAACTCTCATATTAATGACGATCATGAAGGGCCTAGGCCTTTTGGTGGAGTAGGCGGGACTAGAAGAGGTGTGAAATGCTTACATGCGCACCTTGCCCATTGGCTTGCTGGGGGACCAGATCCCGTAGGGGAATGGGTCATTAGTCAACTTACGGAAGGTAAAGCATAGTGACCAGCGAATTGGTGGCTGTGATTGATTGCGGTACTAACACAACCCGTCTGCTGATTACTGATGGCAGTGGTGTAGACATACGCGTGCAAAAAATAACAGGCCTGGGTAGAGGGGTTGGGGCGTCTCGTCGACTGACCGAAGATGGAATAAAGCGAGTCTCTGATACGTTGTGCGAATTTCGCGAACTCATCGAGCATCATAAGGTTCAATCAGTTAGGGCGGTGGGTACAAGTGCTGTTCGCGATGCACTTAATCAAGATGCTTTTATTGATGCAGCCTCCGAGGCCTTAAACGCGAAAGTCGAAATAATAAGTGGTGAGTTTGAAGCAAAATACAGTTTCTTGGGAGCTACGGCTGATCTAGATCCCTCAAATGGACCGTATCTAGTTGTGGACATCGGAGGTGGGTCGACTGAATTTGCTTATGGCACCAATGAACCTTTAGCTTGGCGATCAGTTGATATGGGGGCGGTGAGATACACAGAGCAATATTTAGGATCAGACCCTCCTCGGCCAGAAGAGTTGGGGGCAGCAATTCAGGTAGCCAGATTACATTTGGATGATATTGACCGGGAGCAACCACAAATCGGGAGAGCTTCACAATTGATCGGTGTTGCCGGAACCGTTACTTCTATTGCAGCAGTCGAGCTTGGGCTGCAGGACTATAAACGTGAAATGGTTGACAAGTTTCTACTGAAACGATCGGCTGCAGAAGATGTGTTTCGCACTCTGGCCACGGAGTCACTTGAAGATCGGTTACATAACCCTGGCCTGGACC
>DMOB01000293.1:0-3163 GCA_003452475.1 Acidimicrobiaceae bacterium
GCGCTGTCAATTTTGTGGAAAATGAGATGTTTCCTAAAACTTCATTATGTTTCTCTTCACTTAGCTTCCCTGAACGCAGCGCTCGCCCCAAACTCTTTTCGAGACGTTGCATCCCAATTTGAAGCGCGTTTTCGTTTGCCTCAACAATTTTCACTGCGCATCCGCTACGCGCCGCTACTTCCGCTATCCCAGAGCCCATAAGCCCACAACCAACCACACCAAAGCGTTCTATAATCACAATTGCAACGTTATCGCAGGGTTGATCAAGAGGCGCTCAAAGATCAACTCTTTACATCTAGTCGACTTTCTTCAATAGCACTTTGAACTGCCTCAACTACTTCTTTGGCGGTTGCTCCAGGAGTCAGAACTCGCGCAATCCCAGCAGCTTTCATCGATTCAAAATCTCCTTCAGGGACTATTCCTCCCAAAATAACCGGAATGTTTGCGCCCGCTTTTCGCAGCTCAGCAGTCACCATCGGCAACAGCGCTTCGTGCGCTCCCGATAGCATCGATACTCCAATTGCAGACACATCCTCATCTATTGCGGCAGCAACAACCGTCTCTGGAGTTTGGAAGAGCCCGGTATAGATAACCTCATAGCCAGCGTCGCGCAAAATTCGCGCCACAATTTTTACTCCTCGGTCGTGTCCATCAAGACCTAATTTTGTAACTAGTACACGTTCCGCCATGACTGTTGACACTACCTGGAGTTTGCTGAAACAGCGAACGAGTTTCTGCTTCTCAGCACTAAACCAAAGGCGAGTTCCCAACCTTTCGGTTCAACTTCGAGCGCAGCTAACATCTCGTCACTCTCCACCCTGGACTTTTTTGCGCTATCTAATTCAAGGAATTCTTCAGCCATGGCTCTGGCTAATCGCACGACAGCCTGACTCATACGACTTTCGGTAGAGTCCACAGCCAAAATAGCCAGTTCAAACATTTTTTGAGCCTCAGCAGCAGCTCCTTGGCTAGCATCAGTAAGCGCCAAAACTAACATGGCTGTTCTCTCATCTAAGTACGTACCGCGACCATCATCGAGGACTTGTCGAGCTATCCTCTGTGCCTGTTTGAGACTGCCGCTTGCTGCTTGTGCTAAGGCAAGAGTACTCGAGAGGTAGGCATTTGGACTCGCTGCTACAGGTTTGATAGCTCCTAAAGTTTTTAGCGACTCATCCACACGGCCTAGCTGTATTTGCAATAGACCACGCGTTATGTCGAGATCGACGGAACCTATCACCAGCCTTCCGCCAAATGCAGCACCAGCTTGATCCAAATGCTCTAATGCTTTCTCAGGATCTCCGGTTTGAGAAGCAGCTCCTGCTGCTACCACTCGCGCGAAGCCTTCTAGCGGCTTTCCTGGCATATCTAACGCCTCAGTTATACACATGTCATGACTTATTCTGCTATCACTTAGGCTTCCTAACGCAGCGTAAGCACGGCCTAAGAGACCAAGCGCTTGAACAACACCAAACACATTTTCGATCTCACGAAACACAAGTTCTGCTTCCTTAGCGCGAGCGATTGCAGCTTCTACTCGGCCTGACCAAAGCAATGCTGATGCTAATAAAAGATCCATCATCGCTTCGCCGAATCGCTCACCACGCTCGTGACTTACATCACGGACTTTAAGGGCGAGCTCTTCAGCTTCATCTCGCATACCCCGGTGAAACATAAGAAAGGCTAGAAGACCCTCAGCAAAAGCTAAGCCAGACAGGTCATTTATTTCTTTGAAAAGAGAAATAGCTTTACCGACACGCTGATCAGCTTCTTCTAACTCTCCACGCTGGAAAGATAGCCAAGCCAAATTCTCCAGGCACCACGCCAGACCTTGAATGTCATCTAGCTGAATGAAAATACTGCGTGCCTCTTCGAAATACCCATCGGCTCTAAGGTGTTCACCGTTGTAAATAGCTAACATGCCTTGAAGCCTCAAAGTTTGTGCTATTTCTCTCGAGGCACCCAAGCCTCTAAATTTGCTTAATGCTTCTTCATACAGTGCAGTTGCGCCGGTCGGGTCATCAGAAGCAGCCACAACTTCGCCGGAAAGCCGTATTGCTAGTGCAGTACCTTTTTTATCTCTTACTCGATCTGCTAGCTGTTTTGCGAAAACGGCATCGTCTTGTGCGCCAGCCAATTCACCCAATGCCAACCTTGCTCTTCCACGACATAGGGCTAACTCGATGTTTCGGCGGTCACCATCTTCTAACATATTGAGCGCCCTAGTGAACAACTTAGCTGAAGAGTAATGACTATCTCTCTCCTCACTCAGCAATCCGGCTTTCCCAAGCCAATCGATTGCCTTATCTGTAAGCTCACTATCGATTTCTTGTTTTTCAAGACCTAACTCCGCAGCAGCGGCATAGTGAGTAGCTATTGCCTGAACGGCATCACCAGATGCGTCATCAGTATTAGCTGCTAGCCATTCGGCTACCATAAGGTGGCGATCGGCTCTCACCGACTTGGTTAGCATGCTGTACGCAACATCACGAACGAGATCGGATCGAAAGCGCCACCATTCACCTTCCATGGAGAGAATGTCCTTGTCTACAAGGTGCCTGAAGCTGGACTGGTCGTTGCTTTCGTCTCCCATCAACAGCAACCCGTATACCGGGCCTCGCCGACCTAGTACCGAAGCATTTTCGACCATACGCCTCTCGGCTTGAGGCAACGAATCTAATCGCGCTGCTACCAATCCCACTAAAGTTTTTGGGAGCTCACCTATCATCTTTTTTTCTATGTCAAATCGCACCCCCGGATTCGTGAAGTCCTCTTCACGTAAAAGCGTTGAAATTTCTTCTACAAAGAAGGGATTGCCGCCGCTCCGCTCATACAACTCAGCTGCCATAACCGAAGAAACAGGTGCTCCTAGCAATGCGCTGCCAAGCAAAGACGTTGCTGTCATGTCGAGTGGATCAAGGTTAATAACTACGGCATTATGTCTTCCTGGCGTGGCGACCCAACGAACCTCATCTAAAGCCCACCGAGCTGTCGCCATAACTATGAAGGGTCGATCTGAAAGAAGTTCTAGCATTTGCTCAACTACATCAAGAAGCCTTTGATCAGCCCATTGGATATCTCGCAAGATCAAAACGACCGGATACTTACTTGATACGGCAACAAAAAATTTGCGCATACCATCGCGGACCATCGGAACTCGCCGGTC
>DMOB01000293.1:3559-6355 GCA_003452475.1 Acidimicrobiaceae bacterium
CTGCTCGATGCTTTCCAAATCGCCGGGATCCAGATAATTACGAACCAGGGCAGCTATTTTTTCTCTAGCGCGAATCGAATCGTCGCTAGCGGCTAGCCCAGCGGCTCCTGCTAAGGAGTCGCCTAGGGCCCTCAACGGACTCGTTTCTCCGTAGGGCAACACTCGTCCCTCTAGAACAATAGCGTCATGTTCAATTTCAGCTTGTGAAGCAACTTCAGAAGCCAATCGAGTTTTACCTATTCCGGCTTCGCCCAAAACGTTTATCAAACACGCCCGGCCTTTCACGACCGCTACTTCAATAGCGCTCGCCAAGTGAGCCTGCTCCAACTCGCGCCCAATAATCGGAGCTCGATTAGCGAATTTCCGCCTTCCTGGCGGCCCAATTTCCACGATAGCTGCAGCAACTTTTAGTGACCCCTCACGACCGCGTAAGTCAGTCATTCCCCGGTCCTCAAATTCAATTACTTCGCTAACCGCTGAGCGAGTACTTGGTCCAACCAAAATTTCGCCTGGAGATGCCATATTCTGCAGTCGACTTGCAACGTTTACCGTGTCTCCCATAGCTGTGTAATCCCCACCAGCTTTCAGAGCACCGACAAGCACTTCTCCGGTATTAACTCCTATGCGCATTCTCATGTCACTGGTCTGCTCCGCAGCAAATGCTAAGAGGGTGCGTTGCATTTGCAATGCAGCTCGAACAGCTCGTTCTGGGTCATCTTCGTGAGCGGTAGGAGCACCAAATAGAACAACTATCGCGTCGCCTATGATCTTGTCGACTGTTCCACCGAAGGCTGTGACATCGGCAACTAATCGTTGGAAACAACGATCAATTAAATGTTTCAGCTCCTCGGGGTCACGATTTTCAGAAAGGCCGGTAAAGCCAACAAGATCTGCGAATAAGACGGTTACGATTCTACGCTCTTCAGTTTGAACAAGTAGATGGCCACAAACAGAACAAAATCGGGCACCAGTTGGTGCATCGAAAGTACATGATGGGCAGATCATGTCTCCAGTGTACGAATGTCTAGCCATGTCACCGTATTCAATAAGATTTCGTTGAATACCTGCAAGAAATACTCGGGCGCCACTCCACGTAGTTTTCTTGCCATTCTTAATAGAAACTTACATCTAAGTAATGGTGCGGTCATAAGCTGCGAGCATGGAAACGATTTTGACTGACCTTGCCGCTCGCACAGTCATGGCGAAGAAAATTTATAGCGCCGGCGACAGCGAAGTTCGAGCCCTAGATGGGGTATCACTAAATATCAAACGCGGTGAATTTACAGCCATCATGGGTCCGTCTGGCTCAGGGAAATCAACCCTCATGCATTGTCTTGCAGGCCTTGACCAACTGACTTCAGGCAATGTCTATATCGGTGAAACCGACATAAGTAAACTCAACGAAAAAAACCTCACTTTGTTGAGACGAGAACGAGTGGGCTTTATTTTTCAAGCATTTAATCTAATACCAACTCTTAGCGCAAAAGAAAATATAGTGCTACCACAACGGCTAGGTGGCACCACTACTAACCCAGAGTGGTTGTCGCAAGTAATCACAGCTGTCGGCCTAGAAAACAGACTCAGCCATCGCCCAAACGAGTTGTCCGGCGGCCAGCAGCAACGAGTGGCTGTTGCAAGAGCGTTGGCTGGCAGACCAGAAATTATTTTTGCTGATGAACCGACAGGTAATCTTGACAGTCGCACAGGGGCAGAAATTTTAGACTTCATGAAATCAGCCGTGACTTCTTTCGGACAAACCATAGTAATGGTTACTCATGACCCTGTAGCAGCTAGCTACAGCGATCGGGTTGTTTTCTTAGCGGACGGAAAAATTGTTTCTGAACTTCATAACCCGACTGCCGAAAATGTTTTAGATCTCATGAAACAACTTGGTGACTGAGGTGCTTAAATTAACGCTCGCCTCGTTGGCGGCTCGAAAAATTCGTTTAGCTCTAACTACTTTCGCAGTTGTGCTCGGCGTGGCATTTGTCTCTGGTTCATTCATTTTGGCAGATAGCCTGCGAGGAACTTTTGATAAAATCGCGCAGGAGATAGCTGGGCCGGGTTGGGTTCAAGTTCGAGGTATCGAAACTATCGATGGCGACGAATTTAGTAGGCCGTTAGTTCCGGAAGAATTGATCAATGAACTACTCAAAACAGACGGCGTTGACTCGGCAGTCGGAAATATTCAAGGGTTCCCACGTCTCTCATTCAATGGCGAACTAATTGACTCTGGACGAGCGCCCACTCTCGCTTTTAACTCCACTCCAGGAAGCGAACTAACCGCTTTCATAACATTGGAAGGTGTTGAGCCCGGACCCGGCGAGGCAATGCTTGACGTTGATAGCGCTTCCAGGTACGGGGTTTCGGTGGGAGACAAAATTACTGTCCGTTCCCAGAGTGAACCTGAACAGTTCGTAGTCAGCGGTATTACAAGCTGGGGCGAAGACAACGGCGGTGGAGCTGTATTTGTGCTCTTTGATACGGCAACCACTCAGCGTCTTTTCGGTTACGACAAGACTTTCATGTCCGCTACGGTAGGAATCTCTTCAGGTTTCGTAGTTGAATCTGTTATTGCTGATCTCAACCCGCTGCTTAAGGGCTTAGATCTTGAAGCGGTTACATCTGAAACAGTTTCAAGTGAGTTCAGTGCCGAATTTGACCAATTCATTACCATTTTTCAAAATGCATTATTGGCCTTCGCTGCCATCTCTCTTATTGTCAGTGCATTTATTATCAACAACACATTTTCAATTGTGTTGGGTCAAAGGATTAAAGAATTAGGGCTTTTGCGGA
>DMOB01000340.1:0-4763 GCA_003452475.1 Acidimicrobiaceae bacterium
AAAGCCTGAACCCTATAAAGGTAAAGGTATCCGTTACGCCGGCGAACATGTAATTCGTAAAGCCGGTAAGACAGGCAAAGGCTAGGTATTTGCAATGACGACTACGAGAAGTGAACAGCGCCAAAGGCGCCAACGCAGAGTAAGAAAAAAAGTATCAGGTACCACTGACCGGCCGCGACTAAGTGTATTTCGCTCGAACCGACATATTTCGGCTCAAGTAATTGATGACCAAACTGGGCTTACCGTAGCTGCAGCATCAACAATTGAAACAGATCTGCGTGGTGGATTGACGGGAAACAAAGACGCTGCAGCAAAAGTTGGGCAGCTAGTGGCCGAACGAGCAAAATCTGTAGGTATAGAAGCCGTTGTGTTTGATCGCGGTGGTAACAAATTCCATGGCCGTGTAGCGGCTTTAGCTGAAGCGGCTCGCGAAGCCGGACTCAAGTTCTAGGAGCCCATGATGGCAAACGCAGAGCGACCTAATAACGAACGTAGCGGCAGCGATCGCGGAAACCGGAAGCGAGATGATCGCCGAAAGGACGATAACCCTAGAAACAGCGGTGATGACGGGCTTCGGGAATCTCGAGTAATTGATATCAATCGAGTTGCCAAAGTTGTAAAAGGCGGCCGACGTTTCTCCTTCACAGCTCTTGTTGTCATCGGCGATGGCGCTGGACAGGTAGGGCTCGGTTACGGCAAAGCCAAGGAAGTTCCGCTGGCTATCCAAAAAGGTACTGAAGACGCTAAGAAGAACTTGTTTAAGGTTCCGCTAGCTGGCGCCACCATTATTCATCCAACTATCGGAATTGCGGGTGCAGGCCGAGTAATGATGAAACCTGCATCGGCGGGTACTGGAGTTATTGCAGGAGGCGCAGCAAGAGCAATTCTAGAAGAAGCTGGCGTTGGAGACGTTCTTGCTAAGTCCTTAGGTTCGTCTAACCATATCAATGTTGCTAAAGCCACAATTGCCGGTTTGAAGAGTTTAAAACGACCGGATGAAATAGCTAAATTACGTGGCTTGTCGCCTGAAGAGTGTATACCAGCAGGTCTCTTGGCTGCTTATAAAGAAACTGAACGCGGCTCTAAGCCATCAGAGGTTTCATTATGAGCGAAATTAAAGTTACTCAAATACGTTCTGCTATTGGTACGAAACCCAAGCATCGTGGGACTCTGAGAGCTCTCGGCTTGGGTAGAATTGGTAAAACAAACACACTCCCCAACCGCCCTGAAATTCAGGGAATGATTCAAAAGGTTTCACACCTAATTAACGTAGAAGAAAACTGAAAATTCTGGTACTGCCAATTTTTCTAACAAGGAAACCCAATGCTTAAACCACATGACCTACAGCCAGCTCCCGGCTCAAAGAAACAACCGAAGCGCGTAGGACGCGGTATCGGCGGTAAGGGCGGTAAAACCGCAGGTCGCGGAACCAAGGGTACTAAAGCTAGAAGTAAAGTCCCAGTTTGGTATGAAGGCGGACAATTGCCGTTGCAGCGTCGCCTTCCGAAAATGAAGGGTTTCAAGAATCCTTTCAGAGTTGAGTATCAAGCAGTAAACCTTGACACCATCTCAGAAACTGGTCTCGACGAAGTTACCCCTGAAGCTTTGTATGAACGAGGTTTAATATCGAAGGGTGTAATGATTAAAATTCTCGGTCGAGGCGAACTTAGCCGCGCCGTTCATGTTAAAGCTCATGCGGTGTCTGCGACTGCTGAAGCAGCTATCTCTGCAGCAGGAGGTACGGTGGAGATACTGCCACTGAACTTCAAGGGACCGCGTCCCCCTGCTCAGGGCAACCAACACACGAATCGATAAACGAGGTTCGCCGTGTTAGGAAGCATGCGAAACATATTCCGGGTGCCGGATCTTCGAACGAAGATCCTCTTCACTGTCTTTATCCTCGGCGCCTATCGACTTGGTTCTCAAGTCCCTGTGCCTGGAATCGACTTTGACGCTATTTTGTCGCTTCGAGAGGAAGCTGACCAAACGGGCGGGGTTTTAGCGTTGCTTAACCTTTTCTCGGGTGGGGCACTTACGAACTTTGCGATATTTGCTCTCGGAATAATGCCCTACATAACAGCGTCTATTATTGTCCAAATTTTGACCGTCGCTATTCCCCGGTTAGAGCAGCTGCAACAGCAAGGTGCGGTAGGACAAAAGAAAATTACTCAATATACGCGATATCTGACACTGGCTATTTCTTTTGTTCAGGCGACTGGTATTACATTTATCTTCGGTCGAGGCCAGGGAACAGCCTTAGGAAACACATCGGCAGTCATAGTTATTCCAGATTTTACGTTTCCGCGAGTAGCTCTAGTAATCCTTTCATTGACCGCAGGCACTGCTTTGTTGATGTGGATGGGTGAATTGATTAGCCAGCGAGGCGTTGGTAATGGAATGTCGTTACTGATCTTTGCCTCAGTTGTTTCTTCGATCCCGTTTGATGGTGCGCGACTGCGATCTGTTGAGGGAAACTTCTACCTTGTAGCAGCTATTTTTGTAGCGATTTCAATGATGGTCGCAATAGTGTTTATAGAGCAGGGGCAACGTCGTATTCCGGTGTCTTTCGCTAAACGTCAAGTTGGTCGTCAAATGTTCGGCGGCCAAAATACCTATATTCCGCTTAAAGTGAATCAGTCAGGCGTAATCCCAGTGATTTTCGCTAGTTCGATCCTATTCCTTCCAGTTCTTTTATCGAATGTTGCTAACTGGGGATGGTTGCAGACTGCTGTCAGTGACTACCTGACACAACCTGACAACATCGTTTACATCTTGTTCTTCGGTTCCTTGATTGTCGGGTTCGCATACTTCTACACAGCTATTTCTTTTGACCCTGCGCGCCAGGCGGATAATATTCGAAAGCAAGGCGGCTTTATCCCTGGGATCCGTCCCGGACCGCAAACTGAAAAACATCTGAGTAAAATCCTTAATCGAATAACACTCCCGGGAGCTCTATTCATTGCGTTCGTCGCACTAGTTCCAACAGTGCTCTTATCTCTTACTAGCGATATGGGCGGCGGCGCATCAGTGGGCTTTGGTGGAGTTTCAATATTGATTGCATCAGGCGTAGCTCTAGAAACGATGAAACAGATCGATAGTCAACTACTGCAAAGAAATTATGAGGGGTTCCTTAAGTAATCCTGGTTGAGAAACCTAGGTGTGTGCTTTTTGGAACATGGGCGAAGGAATGAAGGGACTAACAATATGACCCGACTTGTAATTCTTGGTAAACAAGGAGCTGGCAAGGGAACGCAATGCGTCTTGTTAGCTGCTCACTATGACATTCCTCACATATCTACTGGCGATATGTTACGTGCAGCCGTTAGTGAGGGCACTGCATTAGGTCTTGAAGCGAAAGCTGTTATGGATGCAGGAAATCTTGTTTCGGATGAGCTCATTTTAGGGATTGTTCGTGATCGACTTTCCCAGCCGGATGCTCAAAAAGGTTTTTTGTTAGACGGATTTCCTCGAACTGAGACACAGGCTGAAGGTTTACTGGAGTTACTTTCCCCAAATTCGATTGATCTTGCGGTCGATATAAGGGTTCCGGATGATGTTGTGACAGTTCGCATGTTGGAGCGTGGTCGAACAGATGATACCCCTGAAGCAATTGCAAGACGACTTGAGCTGTATAGGGCTGAAACGGCGCCGTTACTGGACTTCTTTGAGGTCAAGTGTCATTTCGCAGCCGTAAATGGGCTCGGATCTGAGTCGGAAGTGCAGGATCGTATCGTGGCAGAAATAGATGGCCTAGAATGATTAATTTTGTTTCCCGCGTTCTGAGATTGGACACTGAACCTATCCACGATATGCTCAATCTTCGGCTGAGCGGTGGATCCGCGCTAGCTTTTCACATTCCCTGTTGCTTTACCGAATCTTCTAGGTTTGGGGTTGAAGCAGCACCTACCCGGTTCTCATACCCTAGAACCGGCAACCAGGTAAATACATGAAGGTCCGTCCTAGCGTTAAAAAAATCTGTGACAAATGTCGAGTGATTCGACGTCATGGACGAATCCGCGTAATTTGTAGCAACCCTCGCCATAAGCAGCGGCAGGGTTAGGAGTTCTAAGTATGGCTCGTATTGCAGGAACTGATATCCCCCGGGAAAAAAGGGTTGAGATATCTTTGACATACATATATGGCATAGGTCGCACTCGTGCGTCCTCCATATGTGAAGTTTTGAACATTGGTGAAGCGACCCGTGTGCGTGACTTAACAGAAGAAGAAGTAGTTGGTATCAGAAACTACATTGATGACAATTTTAAAGTTGAAGGCGATCTTCGACGTGAAGTTTCACAAGATATCAAACGAAAAATTGAGATCGGTTGTTTCCAGGGAACTCGCCATCGTCGTGGGCTGCCTGTACGTGGACAGCGAACCCATACCAATGCTCGTACCCGTAAGGGCCCGCGGAAAGCTGTCGCCGGGAAGAAAAAGGTCACGAAGTGACCATCCGCGAAAGTAAGGACTGAAGAAGATTATGGCTAGTAATCAGGCGGGACGTCGTCCCAGACGTAAAGAACGCAAAAATGTCGGCCATGGTATGGCACATATTAAAAGTTCTTTCAACAACACCATCGTTAGTATCAGCGATAAACAAGGCAATGTAGTTTCTTGGGCCTCTGCAGGCGGTGTTGGATTTAAGGGTTCCCGTAAGTCCACACCATTTGCGGCTCAACAAGCTGCTGAGCAAGCTGCCAAATTAGCAATTGAAAATGGCGTTCGAAAAGTGGACGTTCAAGTTAAAGGACCAGGATCTGGTC
>DMOB01000307.1:0-2406 GCA_003452475.1 Acidimicrobiaceae bacterium
CAGATACGGAAATTGATGGGTTCCTTAACTTGTAGTTCTTAGCAAAGAGTTTCAGATGCTTTGCTAGCGGCGGTCGATGATGACATGTTCTTTGGTTAAGAACATCGAAGACCTAGCAAAGTCAATGAATTTAGATTCATCGTCATAGGCACGCCGTGATGCGATTTTATTTTCTGGGGTTGGGTTTCCCATAGAAGCGCGATCAAACCAGACTTCAGCATGCCCCATGTAAGGCTCGACCTCAGACCCTCGCGAACTATTTATCGACGCAGTCAATTCGGGTTCATCGCGATGGACTTGCTGGTATCGCAATATTCCGCTGCCTTGAGCTTGACGTCGGATTACTGGCCCATGATGAGTGCGCCAATACCACTGGGCTTTGTCAAAGGTCATTGACCCTTGATGACGTAACGGGAAATAAAGCTTAACGAGGCTGGACCGTTCGGTAGCCACAATATTTTCGGGGGTGGGGTTCACTTGAGGATATTCGTAATTAAACCAAGCAACGGATCGTTCCAGATCCATAAAATTTGCCTCGTCATCTCTAAGGATCTGGTCAACACGACGCCCTTGTTCAGAACGTGTTGCTTCAACCATCGCTTCTTTGGATTCCCACCAAACTTCGACTACGCCGTCATAAGGCTCTTCCATTTCGCCGCGACGGCCCGGTAGCCGAGAATGGTCATCATCTGTGGTGTGGACTTGAACGTATCGAAGCATCCCTAATGTCCGAGAATGGCCAGCCACCAGAGGTCCATGCTCTTCAAGCCAGTAGCGCTGCATTTCTTCGCGCGTTGTGCCTTCTTTGCGTCTGATTAGAAATGTTAATCTGAGCATGATATTTCCCCTGGTTGATATTACCACTCGCCAGCAAATAGCTCCTCAGGAAGCCCAAGAGAGCTCTTCTGCCTAACTTCTAAAGCAGATCTCTGTATAGGTTACTTCTGGTTGCTCGAGCACATGGATCGACTGAGAACTCGCGACCTAACTCGAGCCATTCTGCGTCTGTGTCCATTGCTCCCATGCATTTAGCCCAGGCAGTTTCGTCGTCGAAAAACATGACATAAGTCCACTCGGTTTGAGGAGCGCCTGCTTGGCTTGCTAAAAGTTTGATGTCTGAAGCACCACACCTTTTGTGGATCACTGCCGATCTGCGGTTGATTGCAAGGAACTCTCCTTGTCTTCCAACCGCTACATCCCAAGTTGTCGAGTGCGTAAGTTTCATTTTCCCCAAACCTTTTTGTTGATATAACTATTTTCGATATGGCTAAGTTAACTAGTTGCTGTGCCTTAAGCTAGCTCACTTGCGTGACTCGCTACTTCTAGAGTCAGACCTTAGACTCACGAGCTTGTAATTTACTAAACTAACGGCTGGAACAGTTCAGTTATTGGGAGAAGAAACGTTATCGGGTACCTGTGTTTCCTTATTTTTATCCGCTCATTTTTTGATTTAGTTTTCGGGCGAGCTCACCCTCTTGGTTCCATGCGTTGCCGAATGGGTAGCCAGGGTAGCGGACGGACCGAGGCAGTCGCAGGGTTACTGCTTCGCAGCGCACCTGTTCGCTACGCTTACCGCTCACCAACAGACCTGTGTCGTCCCAGACGCGATCTGCTAACTGAAATGCATCGTCAGCTCGGTATTGATAGACCAACCCTCGGCGAGGCTCGCCTGATTGATTCGGTCCAGCGCCATGCAACATCAAACAGTGATGCATGCTAATTCCACCGGCACGAGGTGTGATGTCCACAACATCACCAACGTGTTCTTTCCAAGCTTTAGGTTCTTGACACATGCCAGTGAAAACGCCGTCATTGTCCGTGTGGTTAAGCAAACCGTTCCTGTGACTTCCGCGGATCATTCTCATGCATCCGTTGTCAGGCGTTGCGTCGTCAAGCATCACCATCACAGCAATAAGATCTGTATTGGTGTGCGGGTAGAACGCGAAATCTTGATGCCAAGCGAAGCCTCCTCGATCGGCAACTGCAGGTTGTGCAGCCAGTTTGGAATGTTGGAGTTGAATATCATCACCGAGTAATGCCCGCAGCCGCTCAACAATACGTGGATCGCGTGCAAGATCCAAAAAAGCGTTGGATCTGGTCGTTAGGCCTAACGCGTGAGTTGTTTTTTCTGCTGTCTTCCACTGAATGTCTTCAGGCTCTGAACACGCGTCGCGTAAGGTATCTATTTCAGCGGAATCAAAAATGTCATTAATGACCAAAAACCCATCTTCGCGAAAACCTCTGACTTGTGACTTTGACAGTCCCTGGTATCTCATTGATGTAGGCGAAATATCAAAATCCTGTTGCTTGTTTTTTGCATTCGAGCCCATAGCAGCCATAGTAGTTGTGTCATTGGGTGGCAGTGTCGAAATGGTTTGCTTAGACCGCGCCCCTGATACTGTTTGA
>DMOB01000307.1:2808-8315 GCA_003452475.1 Acidimicrobiaceae bacterium
ATTTTGGTCAATCAAACTCAAGAAACAAAATGAGAACACGCTGTCCTTGGGATGCAATAGCCTCGTTCTATGTCCGACTCTGACCAAATGACTGACGCTCAGGCTCATGCAGCTATCACCGACACCATCCTTAACTACGCTGAGTACGTAGATGGTGGTGAGATTGAGTTGTGGGCCGGGCTATTTTGCCAAGATGCCATCTTTAATGAAGGTCAACCTGTTCAAGGTCGCGCAGCTATTCAGGCGCTATTACCTAAACTCTTGCGGTTGTTTACTGCCACGGCGCACCACATCAGTAATATTCGAATAGAGCGAACTGGGTTAGGTCACGCCAAAGCGACATCATATGTGCATGCCTGGCATCGGAAAGTCGATGGGACTGATTTCGAGTTTTGGGGCCGGTACGTTGATGCTCTAAAGTTTGAGGAGAACGCCTGGCGTTTCTCATCCCGAAAAATCGAACAATTTGGGGCACGTGGGTTTGAGCTTAACGTCGACCAGGTGCCTCGTCGCGACCCCAACGTTTAGCGGTTATGCACCCATTGCTCGAGCGGGCTTGTTGGGTAAATAGGTTCGCTGAGTGGCGACCCTTGCGCCGTTGTCCTCGGTTGGTTTAGATAAGTATCTCGCTACGGTGTTTTATTTCAAGTTATCTATAAAGATGATTTTCCCGGTTCTGTTTCACCAGAACCGGGAATCTCTCTGAGTTTTTTCTATGAACTCGTTTAGCTCTATTGCATTAACTCGTCAGCTAACGATTCCTACATAATCTTCGATAGGGATTGCTTCCCCGCCTGATTGATAGTTTAGGTATCCCCCTTCAACCATTTTTGCTTGGCAGCGAAGTGCAGTGTCACGATCTGCGTATGTTTGAATAGAAACGTTCGCAGCCATACCGGGAACGAAAAAATTTCCCACTTGTTCTGCACCGTGCTCGGCAAGAATGGCAAAAGTCTCTTGAAAAATTGCACCCCACTCGGCGCTCCCATTTTCTATTCCATCCCACTTTGATCCCGGGGTAAAAATTGAAAGAGTTGTATAAGACATTTAGTTCCTTTTCTATTATCTGAGCGAGGCTCAGAAGTATGAATTATCGGGAACTTTGACTGTAACAGGCCGGCTTATAATAAAAAGGTCGGCCCCGAAGGGCCGACCCTATGGCGAGTAGACGAAGTGGAAGTATCTACTCACCTCACTATTGGCTCATTCAGTCATAATTGTATCGGTCTCGTGCAGCAATGACGTCTCAGGGCGACTTACAGCTGTGACGGCGGTTTGCTAGTCGAGGGTTTTTCGTTGGTGTCTTTCAACATTGGGCGACGTTTGTTTATATTTCGTTTGGCTATGCGCCTGGATGACCATCCAGCGACTGCAGCAGTTAAGACTCAAAGCATGAGATCAGCCTCCGGTAACTAGTTTAGGACTCTTCGGCTAGTCGCTTAACTCGATCTTTAAACGCTTTGATTGATTGTTGCAGAAGTAACCCAGCTATCACGATGGTCGCTAGCTGAGAAAACAGTGCCCATCCGGTGCTTCCACGCCCCACTAGGGAGCCAAGGCTTCCAAGCACAGCTAGTAGGGCTAAGACTGCCATCGCGTGCATCAAATGGTGAGCGAGGTTTGGTTTGAGGCGTGCGAGAATACCAAGGAGCAGAAAGAGAACTCCGATAAACGCAGGGATCATCGAAGTGACGCTGCCTGAATCTGACAGGATAGTGACTATTACGCCAAGGGCGATTAATAGACCACCGCTCAGGGAAGCTTTATCGGCCATTATTCTGCTTTCGGGTTGTTGATCATTACCATTAGTAAGTCTACGAGGTAAGAACTCTGGCGCCTTTCTGTAAGCAAATTAGCGTTGTTAGCTAAACCGAAACATAGTCTTTTGTTTAAGAATTTATTGACAATGGCTTCGCGCGCACGCTGAACTTAGGAGATGACATCGAATACCCGGAACTTGAGAAAGCGGTTAAGGCGCATCTTCGGACTAGGAAACACGTCGCGGCGGTCCCCAATATTTCTCGACCTTAAAGCTCAAACGAAGGAACCTGCAGGGAAATGAGATTGGGTCGGCCTCTAAAGACCGACCCAATCTAGCTCTATCGGTAAGTAGCTATTTCGCTACGCTACAAGAGTGCGGAACATGACGCGAGACACTAACTGGTTTCCGTACTTAGCCATGTTTGCTTGCATCGTCGGATCGGAAAACATTTTTACGCTGTTCTCCATTAAACCGTCAAGAGATTCACAGTATGTCCCTGCGGTCCACAAACCTGTTCGATCTCCGCCGGCCACGATCATGCCTTGGCGGATGCCGTTAACACCGTTGCCGCTCATCAGGGACCAGCTATGGTCTGCCATTTCTTCCTGTTCCGATGGCGGTGCTACTTGTCCCGACATTGCGAGCATCGAACCGTATGGCCCTTCGGGTGTTCCTCTTTCGCTAGATACAGCTATTAGCGACCGAGCGATAATTTGAACACCATTGTTAGCCATAGATTCAGCAATTTTTGGATTCGAATTGACTAAGTGACTGCGCATCGCGGCATCGATTGTGTCCCATCGGGTCATGACTGCCACTAAGCCTGCAGAATCACCGCCCATGATCACTTGTCGCATCGAAGCGCTTTTTGCCCCTGCAGCTATGTACTCGGCTTGAGCGAATTCTTTGAAGTCTTTCGCTAAGCCCTCGGTATCTGTTGCTTTTATTTGGACGCTTGTCATGTAGCTCATAGTTAATAACCTCTTCAGTTCAGTTAAATTTGGTGAATGCTGTAGCGGCGGGCTTTGACCTCATGTTCTGCAACCGAACCTTTGCTGTCAATACCAGCTGTTAGCCTATTTCTAATACAAATCATGATAGTAATGCGACAAAAATAGACCGATTACCGAATGTTCCCATGGAGTCGCGTGAGTAGATACCCCTGCGTGGCGGGAGCCGCTCCTTACTTACTGTCCCGGACTATTTTGTATAAGCTGCTCTTTTGGCAACGGTAAACAAAATTGTCCACTCAAACGAGATTTCTGTTTATAGGTCTTGTGAACCGAGATCAGACTCGCCATTAACTTTGTATCTGCATCACTCGGTGCAGATACAAAACCATGAGTTAGTTAGATGCCTTAACCGATGATTAGAGCAATGGTTGACAACGAGAATACACTCATCGCAGGCATTGCCTTTTTAGGACGATCGCCTACGCGCATATGCATGCCAATTGCTGCAAGCATAATCAGGGCAAGGCCGGCGGCAGCCGGTCGGGTCACAGAATCAATCCAGAACCCTGATAGCAACACTAATGCGAGAGTTATTTTTACTGCACCGATGATGTAAACAGCCTTTGATGGAAACCCATAGTTGGTGAACTCTTCGACCATGTTTTTTGCATCGCCACCCCTATATTCCGTCTCCTTATTGAATCGCAGAATCCAGACATTGAGAATCCAAAGCGCTGCAGCAACTTGTGCGATGCCACCTACTATTTCCATGTTCTTCCCTCTTTGCCTAAGTTTCGACCAAAAAATGATGATTAAGCCACCCTTTATGTTAGTCGCTATGACATCAAATTAGGACAGAGCTCTTAACCAGAACTACGTCTTTCTGTAGTCACGCACCCAAAAATACCGATTCGACTTTCTCTATATCTAAGGCTTGCTTACATAGGTAATGAGTTTTATTTCCGGACAGTTAGGCAGAATCAGAGCGGCTTCTGGCACCACACATGTTTAGCCCTAACACACTCGATCATGCACTTATAGGCACCGCTGTCTCATGCGCGATAGTTTCCTTGCATGCATTCCATCTATGAAATAGCTTCGCCTGGCATTGATTCCCGTTTCGGGCTTGCTCACGCTGAAGTTTGGCAAGAACTCGGAGCTTGTGGCACCTGGTGGACCGGAAGTGAGCGGGTCCAAGCCATGAAGGAGGCAAGAGGAGCTTACGCTTGTGATCTTTGCTCACGCCGTAAACAAGATTCGATTCCTAACTCTGTGAAAGGATCGCATACCGCAGTCTCTGATTTATCCGAAGAAGTGGTGGATTTGATTCACCGTGTAGTTACTGATCCAGGCCGGCTTACACGCACCTGGGCTGAAAAAATAATTGACTCCATTGGCGAAGAGCATTACGTAGAGCTAGTCATTGTCATCTGCACCCAGAACGTAATAGAAGAGTTCACGGTCGCGTTGGGCGTTCCACTCCCAAATTTACCGGATGCCGGTGACGGCACCCCTAGCAGAATCCGGCCTGAAGGCGTTGGCGATGTCGGAGCCTGGGTGAGCCAATCTATTGATAAGCCCCTCGCGAATGTTTCGCGATGCGTTTCGTTGGTTCCCGATTCCGCTCAGCATTGGAGACGCATAGTCGATGAGCACTATAGCCATGGTCGTGAATTTGGCGATCTTATTTGGGAGCGTCCTCTTTCCCGGCCACAAGTTGAGCTGATTGCCTCAGCAGTATCTTCATTAAATGAGTGTTTTTACTGAACGGCTGCTCATGTAGCCTTACTCCGTGCGAGTGGCGAAGCCTTAGAATCTGAAGTTGACATTCACACGATTGAGCATGGCGCGTATGTCGACTTCGGAGAAGAACTAGTTTCCTTTGCGACAAATATCGTAGAACGTAACTCGGGTTTATCGGACAGCAGAAAAATCCTGCAGGGTTTAGTAGGCAATGCGGGGCTGGTTGAGGCTGCCGCCACAGTCGCCGCTTTTCAAGGTTTAAATCGGATAGCTGACGCTACTGGGATACAGCTTGATGATGGTTTGAATTCAGAAAGTGCCGACTTTCGTTTGCGTTTAGGGCTCGAAAAATTTAGTGGCGCGAACAACACAAATAGAACTGAGACCACAGCGCGCAGCGAGTCAGTTATAGGCATTTTCCGTTGATCGAGTGATTGCTTAATTCCAACTAAGTCAATGATTGAACACCGGCAGCCAAAGACAATGTTGGAAAGCTTCGGCTTTTAATATTTTAGCTGCTGACTTAACGTCCAATTCTTTGAAATAAGGACTCCTCTAGCCGATTTTCATATTAGCCAGCAGTTTTTTGCGGGCCTCTAAGCCCACGAATGGCTCCCCAAACTGTAAACGAAGTAACAGCAATCCCAAGAGTCGCGAACACAAGGAGGTTTCTTGTACTTTCTGAATCGTCTGATTCAGGCACAGCCTCTTCGATTTCTATTAGCTCTGACTGATCGTTCGTGGTGTTCTCATTCACAGACAATCGTTCACCAGTTTCGTTTTTTTGCTCAGGAGCGTTTGAGAACCATTGTCTCAATGGATCTGATCCGCTACCCAGAGAAAACGGTCGGGCATATCTTTCGACTGGAGTTCCGAATCGCTCAATCGCGCCAATAGAAACTACGAATCGTGCTGCAATGTTTCCGTTTAATAGAAAGTCATGGATGCCTTCTTGAGCGATTTCACGAAATTCGTTAACGCGCACGTAGGTAGTCCCTGTGTACGGTTCATAGAACTCGACACTCATTTCGGCTGCTAAATCAAAAGAT
>DMOB01000271.1:0-3324 GCA_003452475.1 Acidimicrobiaceae bacterium
CTACAGTCAAAAATCAAGTACACCGACTCCAGAACGGTCTTTCCGACTTATTTCAGCTTCCTGATGACTGGGAAATTCTTCTCGGCAACGGTGGTACTACCTTATTTTGGGATGCAGCATCATTCGGACTCATCGAAAATCGCAGCCAACACCTCACATTCGGTGAATTCTCCGCAAAGTTTGCAACTGTCATATCGCATGCTCCACATCTGGCTGCTCCCGAGATAATTGAAAGCCTCCCAGGCACGCATCCACTCTCGACGCCCTCCAATGTTGATTCATATGCTCTAACACATAATGAAACTAGTACAGGAGTAATGGTAAGCCCCAGCAGACCATCGAAGGACGGACTAGTACTTGTAGACGCAACTTCCGCAGCAGGAGCCGCTAGCTGGGAGTCAGACGAAGTGGACTGCTATTATTTCGCACCTCAAAAAGCCTTAGCTTCCGATGGTGGGCTTTGGCTCGCTGCCTGTTCCCCCAAAGCCCTTGAGCGAATTGAACGCCTTTGCGATGGCAACCGATGGATGCCCGCCACTTTAAATCTTGGTATTGCTCTCACCAACTCCCGACAGCACCAGACATACAACACACCAGCTCTAACTACAATTTTTTTAGCTGCTGAAATGGTGGACTGGCTAAATCAATCAGGCGGAATAGCATGGTCAGAAGCCCGCTGCAGAGAAAGCAGCAACAGTATCTACCGCTGGGCCGAAGCTAGCGAGCACGCCGACCCATTTGTTCAGATAAGAGACCAACGTTCATCAGTTGTTTGCACTATTGATTTGCAAGGCGTAGACGCCAACGATGTATCGAATACGCTAAGAGCCAATGGAATTGTTGACACCGAGTCCTATAGAAAACTTGGCCGGAACCAGTTAAGGCTTGCAACATTTCCAGCGATCGAACCGACTGACGCCGTTTTACTCTGCCAATCGATTGACTACATCATCGAGCGCTTACTCCCTTAAACGTCCAAATTTTCCTGGCTCGCAGAAGCGCTAACCAGTTGCAACCTTGTGAATTTCCCTACTAGCACAAGAAATAAAGACTTAACTTAAGAGAACCTTTAGATTCCCAGAGATTATTAGCTTTTCAGAAGTAAGCGCTACAACGCATCTCATGGTTAGAGAAAGATAAGCGACTACATATCCTGGTGCTTTGGAACCTACTACTCGATGCTTCCACCAGATGCTTCAGTCACATCTTGTTTACCAGCTGTAATCCATGGCATCATGGCTCGCAATTGAGCACCCACTTCTTCTATCGGGTGTGCCTTTCCAGCATTAACAAGTCGCTTGTAGTTTGGGAGACCATTTCGGTTCTCGTTAATCCATTCGTTAGCGAACGTGCCATCTTGAATCTCTGTGAGGATGCGCTTCATCTCAGCGCGAGTCTCATCAGTAATGATTCTCGGCCCTCTGGTTAAATCTCCATATTCCGCGGTAGTAGAAATTGAATAGCGCATCCCAGAAATACCAGCTTCATAAATGAAATCTACAATGAGCTTAACTTCATGGAGCGTCTCAAAATAAGCTGATTCTGGTTGATACCCAGCATCGACGAGAGTTTCATAACCAGCGCGAATAAGCTCAGTTAACCCACCACACAGAACTACCTGTTCCCCGAAAAGATCAGTCTCAGTTTCTTCAGCAAACGTAGTATTTAAGACCCCACCTCTCGTTCCACCAATTCCCTTTGCGTAAGCTAAGGCATCAGCCATAGCATTTCCCGACGCATCTTGATGGATAGCGACAAGTGCCGGCACACCACCACCCTCTGCATAAGTTCGCCGCACATTGTGTCCTGGACCCTTCGGGGCGATCATCCAAACATCAACATCAGATGGCGGCGCTATTTGATCAAAGTGAATATTGAATCCATGCGAAAATGCAATCGCATTGCCGGCAGAGAGATTAGGCGCAATATGTGCTTCATAGATACTTGCCTGTTCCGTGTCCGGTAACGCCATCATCATTACGTCTGCTTCGCGAGCAGCATCATCCAAGCTCAATACTTTAAGGCCTTCAGCCTCAGCCTTTGCTTTCGAGGATGAACCATCACGTAGACCTACTACGACATTCACACCGCTATCACGGAGATTTAAAGCATGCGCGTGACCTTGCGACCCATAGCCCATGATAGCTACCGTCCGACCTGCCAAACGTCCCAAATCTGCATCTTCATCATAGTAAATAGTGGCTGCCATTTATTAACTCCTGGTTCGAAATTACGTAGAAATATTAGTTGAAAATGAATATAAATTTGCTAGCTGCCTAGCCGCCCAAGAGCGATTCGACCGGTTCTCTGGAGCTCACGAATGTCAAAAACGTTGAGCGCCAGCTCGCATTTATCGAGCTCATCAGGATGAGCGTCGACACTCACGATTAGTTCGGTAGCACTGCTATCTACGATAGTGCCTCCGAACTGATCTAGAACATCGCCGACACTTTGACTATCAACAGCAGAAATCCTCGCCATCATCAATTCTCGTTCGACCGATTCATTAGGCTGCAATTCTTTTATCTCAAGGACATTAATTAACTTGTTTAATTGTTTAGCTATTTGAGCAACATCAGTATTGTCAACATCTACTACAACGGTGATTCTGCTCAAAGCAGGGTCGTCCGTGGGTGCAACCGTTAGCGACAAAATATTAAAACCGCGGCGACTGAACAGACCAGCGACTCGAGCCAATACCCCGAACTTATTTTCAACGAGTACGGCTAAAATATGCAGATTAGGTTGAGCACTCACGATGGCGCTGTTCCTTTCGCTTTTGCATCAGCATCACCTTCGGGGCCTAAGATTATGTCATCGTTAGAACCGCCCGCAGGAACCATCGGATACACCTTTTCGAAAGCGTCTACTCGAAAATCGATTACAACAGGTCGATCATTTATAGAATTCGCCTTTTCTATCGCAGGCCTGACTTCTTCGGCAGACTCAACTCGAATACCTGCGCAACCCATCGACTCTGCCCACATAACATAGTTCGGATGATCAGCACTTAAGTACACCTCGCTGTAACGCTCCTCATAAAAAAGCTCCTGCCACTGCCGGACCATACCAAGATATGCGTTGTTAAGAATTGCGATCTTCACCGGGATATTTTCAGCTGCTGCGGTGATCAACTCCTGAGCAGTCATCTGGAAACACCCATCGCCATCAACTGCCCAAACCGTTCTGTCCGGCTGTCCAACTTTGGCACCAATCGCTGCAGGAACAGCGAAACCCATTGTCCCTAAGCCTCCTGAGTTCACCCAGGTATACGGGTAATCAAACTTCCAAAACTGGCTGGCCCACATCTGGTGCTGGCCAACA
>DMOB01000271.1:3652-5838 GCA_003452475.1 Acidimicrobiaceae bacterium
CCCGCCACAACAATAGTGTCATCAGGAGTGTGGTCCCTTAGCTGCTCAAGAACAAACTGTGGCTTCAAAGGAAACCCAGAATCCGATTGATCATACTTGAGCGGGTTCTGTTCTTGCCACCCGCTTATTGTGGACTTCCAAAGCGAACGATCTGGAGTTTCTTGGTCTTGACGATCAAATTCAGCTATCAAAGATGCTAAAGCTACTTTTGCATCACCCTGAATCGCCACATCAGGCATACGAACTTTTCCGTGCTCTGCCGGATCAATATCAACATGGATAATTTTTGCATCCGGCGCAAAATATTCCTTATTGCCAGTGACACGGTCATCAAATCGAGCGCCTAAATTAATAAGTAAATCCGCCCTCTGGAACGCCATAACTGCCGTGTAATTACCATGCATGCCCGGCATGCCCAAGCATTGCGTATGTCGATCGGGGAACACTCCACGCGCCATCAAGGTGGTAGCTACATGAATTCCAGTTTTTTCGGCGAACTCAAGCAATAATTCAGAGGCTCGGGCCTTCAACAGCCCGCCACCAGCATATATAACTGGCTTTTCAGACTCTTTTATTAACTTGATGGCTTCAGCAATTAGCCTCTCATCTACTTCTGTTATGGGCGAATACCCAGGTAGATCAAGATCATCAGGCCAGTACCACTCCATTGGCATGTTGCTGACATCTTTCGGCAGATCAATCAAAACTGGCCCAGGCCGACCAGTCGTAGCTATATGAAAAGCCTCTTTTACGATCCGAGGAATGTCTGCGGGATCAGTTACCAAATAATTATGTTTAGTAACTGCCATAGTGATACCTGTCGTATCACACTCCTGGAAAGCATCAGAACCTATCGAAGCCAACGCCACTTGCCCCGTGATAGCAACCATTGGAATAGAATCCATAAATGCGTCACACAAAGGAGTCACAATATTAGTTGCAGCGGGGCCACTTGTTACTACCGCCACGCCAGGCTTCCCGGTTACTTGAGCGTAGCCCTGCGCCATATGACCCGCCCCCTGCTCATGGCGGACTAACACGTGTCGAATTTTAGAGTCGAGGATAGGGTCGTAGACAGGTAAAATCGCCCCACCAGGAAGACCAAACATTACCTCGACATCGCACATCTCTAGGCTCTTGACGAGCGCTTGAGCGCCGGTGAGTTGCATCGCTCTTCTCCTGGGGGTGATCGTAACTAAGGGTATTCGAAAATCGCGGTCTCTATAGCTAGTTAAAGACTCTCCGTCGGGGAGTCTTAGCGAGAACGCTAATCGTGCTCGCCTATGCGACCGCGATCATGGATATCTGCAGTTGTTGAGTAATAATAATATTCGTCAGTATTTCCTCTATTCTGGCCCGCCACGCATCTTGTCGCAACCTGGCAAGATGCCATCTATGAACTCTAGGCCATATCTTTGAAGATGAAGAGATAGGTTTTGCACTGTGCAAACCCGAAAATTCAACTATTCCATGGGCGTAGTTGCCCTGCTTCTAGGGTTTTGCATCTTCATATTTATTATTTTTATCACCGTGAATTCTGATAACAAATCGAAAGATGATCAAATTCGCTGGTTTGACCGAGAGAAAAAAAGTATTGATATCCAAGCCAGCGAAGAATTTTTTTTATCTAATCAACCATGCCCAACTGGCCTCCCAGAGCTATATCCAGAAAATACCGAAGATCTCGAGTTAGCTTTGGAACAAACAGTTGTTCTCCTCGAAGCAGTCGTAACAATTTTTCTTGATGCACATTCTGGTTTCATCGGGAACAGAGCCGGAAAAGTCTGGGCCTTCAGTCGATCTGGCCTATCAGCTAATCCGGTAATTGATCTCACTTCGGAGATTAGTACCGACATGGACCAAGGTTTGCTGGGCATGGCTCTATCTCCTGATTCAAATTGGTTGTACCTAAATCACACCAACAAGTCAGGCACCAGCATCATCAGTGCTTATCGTGTCAGCGACGATTTAGTCGAAATTGGAGATGGAGTTAACATACTTCTAGTCGAACAACCTTCAGCCATGCACAACGGGGGCGACTTAACATTCGGTCCGGATGGGTTTCTCTACGTTTCTTTCGGAGACGGAGGCGGCCAAGGAGATCCATATGGCCATGGGCAGAACAACAGTACTCCTCTCGGCGCGATATTACGTTTACAAGTGGACCCCACTAATTGGCCGCCTCA